>CAZTGJ010000266.1:0-4713 GCA_964613025.1 uncultured Thermoplasmata archaeon
CATATCACCCCAGTGTCCACCTATTGTAATCTTGCAGTGCTTCTACAACCTACAACAGGTCGAGATAAAAATCACTGCCTCCCACCTCGAGCAGGATCTGTCTGCCAATGAAAGCGAATCCGGCACCTAATTCCAGAAGGAAGCGTTGGATGTGATCCACGAGGGCCTGTTCCACCTCGCGTTCCTTTCACGGATCTGCAGTGCCGAGAAAGTCGAACAGATAGGGGTCTTTGAATACCTGGACGGCCATGTCGGAATCACCCGGCGGCAGAGTGGCTGGGAAATTGGTGATGGCCTTCCCCTGCCTGGATTGTAGTCCGCTTTCGATCTGAATCACCATCACGTTGCGGCTCCAGCCCTCTTCCCGTGTCTTCCTGGCATACCACAGGCGGACATGTAGGTCTGCGACCTTTTCGAGAAGGGCGATGTTGTGATACCAGGAGATTTATGCAAGTACCTCTTGCACGATTTGGCGATCTGATCAGGCGGCGGCATACGCACGCATGTACTTCAGATTGCGGGGTGATAGCCCTCGCATGTCAGGGAAGGCCTCACGCAGGTCAGCGGAAAGACGGTCAATGACTTTTGCGCCCCAACCTTCTCGCTCCTGGCGGTCGAGGATTGACCTGCCGATGTCCCAATACAGCAGAACCATCGCTGCATTGGCAGACATAATAATGCGTAATCGTTCCGTCCGAATACGCTGTTTGATCTCGCCAAGGACGGTTGCATAGCTGTCAGGCAATTCTTCCAACTTCGGGGGAACCGGGAATGACGCGTCTACCCGCTTGCGACCTCTCGATTTTCGTTCCAGGTCGGGATCAATGCCTTGGGATTCCTTGATTGATTTTGTCATATTTCCAACTCCTCGAAGTTCTTCTTGATCGTCGCCGCCAGCTTCACCGCCTCGGCATTCAGATCTTCTAGCTCCACGTGGATATCGTGCATGGCTTGCTCGAAATCGAAGTCCTCGTCCACTTCCTCAGCTGCCCCCCAAAGTCTTTTCTCAATAGCTTCTATGTTCTCCAATTGTGCCATAGGTGTTCACCATCTGGGCATTAATCACAGACGTGATATAAAAATATAGGTTTACGAATCGTGAATACCACCCTCCGCACCATCCGCAGCTCAGCACGATCTTACAGTAGACCATCCAATACTATCAATAGTAAAATCCGTGTAATCCGCCTAATTTGCGTCATCCGTGTTCCCCCGTATCCGCGCCAATCCGTGAAAATCCGCTATCAATAAAACCAACCAACAATACAATCAGGGGGGCAGGGGGTAGGGGGGGCACCTGAGCAGGCAGGACCCAACCAAAGATGAGCGTGACCCCATCGACCCTATAGCCAATCTCCCCACTCAATACAGGAACCAAGGAAGCCTTCCATCTAAAAGGGAAATATTATTTAAACCTCCAATCTTTCATTCCAACGTGGTACCTATGAAAGAGTATGACATCATTGCAATCGGAACAGGTTCAGCCATGAACATCATCTCCCCAATCCTCGATCAATTCCCAGAGATAAAAGTAGCTGTGATCGAGAGCGGACCGGCGGGAGGGATCTGTTTAACCCGAGGCTGTATCCCATCAAAGATAATCCTTTATCCCGCAGAGATCATCGAGACCATCAAACGTGCGGAACAGTTCGGTATCAAGGCCGCCATCGAGGATATTGACTTCGGAAAGATCATGGAATCCATGAGACACACCATCAACGAGGACAGCCAGATGATCAAGCGCGGCCTTCAGGGAACTCCCAATATCGATTTCTATCACACGGTGGGAGAGTTCGTGGACGATTACACCATCAAGGTGGGGGAGGAGACCATCATGGGTAAAAGCATTCTCCTCTGCACCGGTTCCCGGCCTTTCATTCCCAACATTCGGGGACTCAGGGAAACCGGGTATCTGACCAGCACCTCCTTCCTGAAAATGAGCAGGAGACCGGAAAGTATGGTGATCGTTGGTGGTGGATACATTGCAGCGGAATTCGGCCATTTCATGGAAGCCATGGGAACACAGGTCACCATCGTAGGAAGGAACCCCCAGTTCGTGCCCCAGGAAGAGCCCGAGGTCTCTGCCCTCTTGTTACAGAAGCTCTCCGAACGCATGACCATTTACACCGATGTGGAGGTCAGGGAAGTGGAAAGGGTGGGGGATATGAAACGTGTCAGGGGAGTTCTCCGATCCACTGGAGAGGAGGTGGAAGTGGAAGCCGAGGAGATCCTCATTGCAGCAGGGAGAGCATCCTACTCGAAGGTGCTGAAACCCGAGAAGTCAGGGGTGAAGACCGATGCCAAGGGCTGGATCATTGTCGACGAGAAGATGCAGACCAGTAAACCCAATATCTGGGCCTTCGGAGATGCGAACGGAAAGCACCTGTTCAAGCATGTGGCGAATATGGAATCCCAGGTCGCCTTCTACAATATGTATACCGATCACGAGATGAAAATGGACTATCATGCGGTACCCAGTGCGATCTTCACGGAGTAGTAACAAATTTAACGGTAAAATATTATTGGATATGGTTACAACCGGCTCCTAGTACTCCTCTTTCAGATCCTTGATGTTCACCAGTTTGGGTTCCAACCCCTGATGCTCCCGCAGATATTCCACGATCTCCCTGGCCAGCTCCTCGCGTTCAGGGTGGTCATCCTCATTGCGTTTGAGATAGCAGACAACAATATCCTCAATGCTCATGGTCCTTCCTCATCAGGTCCCTTTTATGTTCCGTTGAAAATCACCAATCGTTCCACTCACTTATATTTTCCCAGTGTTTCCCTGAATAATTTCCAATTTCTATTAAAAGATTTTTTGGGGATCCTCACTCAACCCACAACGAAATGTATATATATACTTGAATTTTTCTCCAGCAATCAAGGTGATAACATGCCCTCAAAGGATCGATCAACTATGGCGATATACGCGGCGATCATGACCTTCATGCTGGTCATGTGTTCGATTTCCGCATCCGCAGAAGAAACGAACGAACCAATGAACAAAGGGGACAAATGGGCCTTTGGAGCGGAGGAAGACTTTTCCGAATTATTCGATGAGTTCTTCAATGAGATCCAACCGGAGCTTGACAGCGAAGTCGAAGGATTCGTGGATTACTCCTACGGAAATGAAGGAACCATCGGCGTCTATTATGTGAGCGAGGTGCTCGACGATGCCAACAACCTCTACAAAGTGCAGAGCGAACTTGGCATATATATTCATACATACGCTGAGGTCGTTGCGGTTTTTGATAACATCCCAAAAGAAGGTAATCATACCAATGTCACCGAAGGGGAGGATGAGAAAGGGCATCCAACCTGGGACGGTGCTCCAACAGCCGGGAAGACCGTCAGGGCAATGGCTGGTTTTGATATCGTGGTCAAGGTGATCTCCACCAACTACTATACTCGGGATACACTCAGTCTGGATCATACGAACATCACGTTCTACGTGGGAATTGAGAACGAAATGGCCGCGGTGAACTTTCCCGAGATAATGTATGGCGATTCAACCTACAATGATGAGGATGAAAGCGAGACATACGATTGGATGGATGTTCGCTATCATGACATATCACTGGGTGGAGTGATAAGTATCGACCTCAATCTGAATCTTGCCTTTGAACAAGCCGTCAACATGTTCGACCTCCCGATCAAGGAGGGAGATATCTGGAACGGTACAACAAACATCACTGCCTCGGGCGACCTCGGCGGAACGTTCGACATCAGGGAACCAATGGGAGTGCCTGATCATATTACACAGGAATTCTATTCCACCATCAACCAGAGATTCGCCGAGATCGAAATTGACAAGATAATCAGCCAGTGGTCAGACCTCTTCCCTGTTCACATTCCAAACGACTGGATACCTGTGGATGACCTGGATGAGAATATTACCATCGAGAACAACCGTTTTGTGCTCCCTGAAACCCCATCACCCGAACCTGTTAATTATTCGTTCACTACGGGAGAGAAACGAAATGTGACCCTTCCCAGCGGAACCATTGTGGAGGCATTCGAGATCATACCCTATGACGAGGATGAACATGACGACGACGGGGATGATGAGGGAGACAGAAGTCGTGGCGAAGATGATTATGAGGAAGAGGAGTATCTACCTTTCCAAGTTACAAACTTCATTTCAGGTGAGGACGGCAGACTCGTGAAGATGGAAGCAGAAATCGAGGTGCTGGAAGAAGCGGGTATTGAGCTTGAAGCAGACCCGGTGGAGCCAACAACAGCAGAATCCGCGCTTGATTCCAAAGCGGATCCCGGGGATCCAAAGAGCGGTGGAGTGAACACGGATCGGGACATCGGATACCCCGAGGAAAAAAAGGGGGACGATGATGGCATTCCCGGACCGATCGCTACTGGGACCCTGGCTGCTTTATGCGTTGCCACTGTCATGGTTATGAGAAAGGGAAAACCACGGGGAATGAGGAAAATAAGACGGTGAGGAATGGGAAATTCAGTACAATGATATCTCCAGCGTAGCTCATTATGTCCTGGTGGATCCATGCGTGATCCCATCGAGCAGAGTTCAGGAGAGGAACGTTCGCGTCGGGCACGGGGATCTTTTTTTCTGTTGTTCTCTCGATGTTCTCTCATGGTCACGATCACCTTCCCCTATATTGATCCCGGCGAAAAGGGAAACGAACAGGGTAAGAGTTCAGCCATGTGAAGTAAGTGCGATTTTCATTCCCTGAGTGATGA
>CAZTGJ010000267.1:0-4698 GCA_964613025.1 uncultured Thermoplasmata archaeon
ATTTTAATAATTGTTTACAGAGCGTCACCACCATGCAATCCTTTTCTCCCGCTGAGATTAAGGACTATCAAAAAAGAATCGCGGAGCTGAAAAAGGAAAAGAATGCCTTCATTCTTGCCCACAACTATCAGGTTCCGGAGATCCAGGACATTGCCGATCGGGTTGGGGATTCCCTGGGATTATCCAGGGAGGCTTCACAGCTAGACTCGGATATCATCGTTTTTTGCGGGGTCAAGTTCATGGCCGAATCGGCTAAGATCCTGAGTCCGGACAAGACGGTCATTCATCCGGATGAGGATTCCCTCTGTCCAATGGCAGCTATGATCGACACGGAAACTCTCAGGCTCATGAAGAAAGAACACCCGGATGCGGCAGTGGTGGCCTATGTGAACACCACGGCAGAGATCAAGGCAGAAGTGGATGTCTGCTGCACCTCGGCAAATGCGGTGAAGACCATCGAGGCATTAGAGGAAAAGGACATCATATTCATCCCGGATGTGAATCTTGGAATGTATGTCCAGCGATTCGCAAAGGACAAGAATATCATTCTTTTTCCCGGGTATTGCCCCACACACAATAACATCACCGTGGACCAGATCACGTCCCTGATGAGCGAACATCCCGATGCAGAGGTGCTGGTGCACCCCGAATCCATTCCCGACGTCATCGATATGGCGGATGGAGTGTTCTCCACCGAGGGGATGGTCACACACTCCCTGAGATCGGAGGCCAATGAATTCATCATTGTCACGGAGCGGGAAATGGTGTATCGATTGTCCAGGGAAGCAGAACAGCGAGGGGTCAGGAAATCATTCTACCCGATCCCCACGGCGATCTGTCCGAACATGAAGAAGATCACCATCGAGAAACTTGCACGGAGCCTTGAAACGGAGTCACCCACCATAGAACTTCCCGGGGACATAATCAGGGATGCAAGAAAACCGCTGGATAGAATGCTCGAGATCGGCAGATAGTTCACGAAATTTTGGACCGAAGTAAAGAAAGAAAAGTAAATAAGGACGATTTGAAGGAAGGAAGGAAGGGAAGTAAATAAGCACGATTTGAAGGAAAGAAGGAAGGAAAGAAAAATAGGGGAAATAACAATGAACAACTTCGTTGGTATGATGGACATAGAAAAGGACATTCACAAGGTACTGGAAGATGCGCTGGCAATGAAGAACCGGAGGATCAGGTTCGATCCCCTGAAGGGAAAGGTCCTGGGAATGCTCTTCGAGAAACCTTCACTGCGGACACGGGTCTCCTTCGAGGTAGGTTTCAAACAGCTTGGCGGCCATCCCATGTATCTTTCTCCAAACGAGATCGGGATCGGCAAACGGGAAACAACCTCGGATGTTGCCAATGTTCTGTCCCGATTTGTGGATATTATCAGTTACCGTGCCTTTTCCTACAAAAATGTGGAAGAGGTAGCTGAATTTGCTACGGTCCCGGTGATCAATGCATTGGACGACCGGGAACACCCCTGTCAGATCATGGCGGATCTGCTTACGATCAAGGAGCACAAAAAGGATTTCAAGCGGAAGCTGGCCTACATCGGCGACGGGAACAACGTGTGTAACTCACTTCTCCTGGGGGCAGCACTGGTGGGAATGGAGATCTCGGTGGCCACGCCTGAGGGATACGGTCCGAACAAGAAGATACTGAAGCAGGCAAAGGATATCTCAGAGAAGACATGGTGCGCCGTGGATCATACCAACGATCCGTACGAGGCCGTGAAGGGAGCGGATATAATCTATACCGATACCTGGGTGTCCATGGGTGACGAGAGTGAAACGGCAGAGCGGATAAAACTGTTCAACCCCTTCCAGGTGAACAGGGAACTGGTGGCGGATGCTGATGAGGATTATATCTTCATGCACTGTCTTCCCGCTCATCGGGGGGAAGAGGTCTCACCTGAGATCATCGATGGCCCTCACTCCGTGATATTCGATGAAGCAGAGAACAGGATGCATGCCCAGAAGGCGGTCATGCTCTGGGCACTTGATATCCCTGTGGTCGTACCGGAATAATGAGAGCATAGTAAATAGAGAATAGAGAATAAAATTGGCAGATAAAAGATCGATTGAAGAAGAGAACGATCAAACTATATAATAAGTGTCTGGCGAAATCTATATTACCACCCACTGGAAGCCTGTTCCAGAAAACCGTGGTAAAGGATGAATATTCAATTCACACTATCGTTACCAGGATTCATGGGTTTGAGTAATCATTAAAAGACACCGATGGATCAATCAGAAATGACCGACGCATGAACAATGCCACAACCGGAACGAATACCACTATGGATGGAGAAGCCGCATGAGCAGGAACAGCAAGGTGATAACCCAGATATCGGATTTCCTTAATTTATATACTCTGATATTCGGGGCTATCATGGTTGTCCTGGGTGTGCAGTTCATTGTCATCGGGCTGGTGGTAACCTCCCCGGAGGCAGTCTGCCTCTCGATCCCCCTCCTCATCATCGGGGGACTACTGGTTGCTGCCATGCTTCAGGACAAGGTCTATCATCGGGTGTTCTACCGACCCGCATATCCCACGTACGATCCTCCCTCCGGGTATCAGACCCCGTATTATTCACCGCCTCCTGCGGCCCATCAGACCCAGTATGACCACTATGGCCATCAAATCCCTGCATATCGGGGTGGAGCACCCTCGCCTCCACATCAATCTCCATCTCCACATCAATCTCAGGGCACACAGTATTCTCCAGCAACCTATCAATCTCCAGCACCATACCAATCGCAGGCAACACAGCATTCTCCAGCCCAACCCCCCTCACCGCATCAGGTTCAATCTCAAGCTCAGACCCAGCCTGCTCCAACAATGTCCGGAGACCCCTTGGATCCACACTACCCATCACCCTCCGATCCTCATGAAACATCCTATGGAGAACAGGTTCCTGAAACGTTCCATGAACCCCATTCATACGGAGATGAGATGGCTCCTGAAGGTCATGAACCATACCATATCCGGGATGTGGAAAACATTCCCATACCTGAAGGAGATCACACTCATGAAGTTGATCATATTCATGATAGGAACCATATTCATGATGCAGACAATTATCAAGATAGGGATGGCACACAAAAAATAGATCATTATCAGAATAAGGATGACATATATGAAACGGATCGTTACGATGATAGAGATCATTACTATGACAAGGACCAGTATCATGATCCGGGTTATTCAGAGGAACAAGAGTATGTTCCAGAATCGGATCAGGAGCTGAGAGCATCCGGAGGGGACGAGCACATTCCCATTGCACGGGCAATCCCACATCCACCCACTCCCCGGGAAACCGAGCAACAGGCATTCCCGGGAATGGATCAAGAGGTACCGTCACCATATCACCAATCACCACCCTCGTCATATGCCCATACATCCCCACCTGCTCCGGGTGTTGCTGGTGCAGCAACGGAACCTGCCGAAGCTATCCATCAGCCCATCCCCACCGCCCACTATGCCCAGCCGGCCCAACCAGTACAGCCCACCCAACAGTACCCACCACAGCAGGGGTATTATCCTCCCTATTATAGCGGATACGGCCAGGGATACGGCACACCATACAGTGCCCCCTATGTGACCTATGTACAATATTTCAGGGAAACCCTTTCCATCCCTCAGATACGAAGCCTTCTTGTGGTCTTCTTCATTTCGATCATCGGGGGATCCACGGTTCTCATTCTCGGGGAACCGGTGATATTCCTCTTTCCGATCTTCTTCATCATTGCCTTCACCTTTCCCTCATTCATCTGGATATCGTACGTCTATCACAAGGATATTCTCGAACCCGAATCCAAACACGGCATCTTCATAGCTCTCACCTGGGGAATGTTCTCAACTCTCTTCGCAATTTTCCCCAATACCATTGCTCTTGTATGGCTGGATTTGATCTACCCCTCCACCATAGCCCTGATCATAACTGCAGTTGTGGTCGCACCCTTCAACGAGGAATTCTTCAAACCCCTGGGGATCCGCAGGGTGAAGGGAGAGATCAACAGCGAGTTGGACGGGCTGATCTACGGGGTGACCTGCGGGATGGGGTTTGCCATTATAGAGAATTTCAGTTATGAACTCACCTTCCTCATCTCGGATGAATCTCCTATCGTGATATGGACCATTGGATCCTTCATCAGGGGAGTGGGTAGTACTATCGTCCATGCGGTGGGAGCCGGCCTTATCGGTTTCACCTATGCACGGATCAGGATAGCAAAGAGAAGAAATTCGTTGGACCCGGCAGGAGCCGGAAACTCGATAATCTACAGCCTGTCTTTGATCGGCGCCTACCTGGTGGCCGTTGGACTCCATGCAGGTTGGAACGGATCAGCTTCCATTCCCGAGTTTTTCCCCACGAATGTGGGGGTTATCCTCAGCATCATTGGCCATGTCCTGGTTTTCGCTACCGCCTTCCATATCATCAAATCGCTTGCCAATGAAGGGATCCGAAGGGATGTAGAACGTCATCGCGGTAAACAGTACCAGAATCCGGTTCAGATGGACCGATGAAAATTGAATGATGCAATGGTACATTCTTCACCTGTGCATCACGCCATTCAACGTGCCAGATTCCCCATGGTATTACATGTATGAACACTTTTAAGGCATCAGTGGATACCAATACTAAAATATCGAAAACGTTTTATAATATACCTATCACGAGGGGACGAGGTTGCATTC
>CAZTGJ010000268.1:0-4674 GCA_964613025.1 uncultured Thermoplasmata archaeon
TTTTCTGGGGAGAAAAATGCGCGGATTCAATTATTGCAAATCCCTACAAGCTAAAGATGAATTGACCTTTAAAGGGTTTGTAATCGAGTTGTATGAAATGAGTAATCAAAGAGTTGCGAAAAATGAGAGAAAAATGAAGAGAGCCAGGACATAGATTCCTGAGAGCTGTGTCCTGCTGGCCATTGGGGTATCAAAGGCCCTTTAGTAGTAAATCCACCTCAACATTTTCCCTCAAGGATACGGGTTGTTAGGTGATCCTATCTCAGGACAACCAGTCATTCGGAGATACTGCTTTCGCCATTAAATCTATTTATTAAAATAAAACATTCCGGCACTATCGGAGGTATTAAAACGGATTATTACAAAATCCCAAAGGACCGCGTTGCGGTACTGATCGGCCATGACGGCGCCACCCGGGCAGAGCTGGAACGCAGATCCGGGGCCAAGATCAGAGTAGACTCCAAGGTCGGAGATGTCATGGTAGACCTCCGGGACCCCGAGGATCCGCTCATGGGAATAAAGCTCGGGAATATTATCAAAGCTATTGCCAGGGGATTCTCTCCTGATCATGCCTTCGTGCTGTTCCACGACGACTACTATTTCGAGATCATAGATATCCGTGAATTCATTGGAAAAAGCCATAATGCCCTCAACCGAATGCGGGCTCGTCTCATTGGACGGGAGGGTAAGGCAAGAAGCCTGCTTGAGGATATGTCCGAATGCTATGTTTCCATCTACGGTCACAGTGTTGCCCTCATTGGTCAGGACCTCAATATGCAGATCGCCAGGATCGCGGTGGAGATGATCCTCAATGGTGCCGAACATTCGTCAGTGTATAGTTTCCTGGAGAAGAAGCGGGCCGAGGTCAAGATGTACCGCTATGGTTTTACCTGATCAATTCACTGCCGAGACACATCTGTTTTTTTAAAGAATCTAGCTCTCTCCCCCCTCCTCTCCCCCCCTTCCCCCTCCTTTCTGCGAGAGACGTATCGTAATAATCCACACTCAATCCAAGAGAAAATGACATTAACTACAAACGCATCCATTCCAGCATGTACCTTTTTTACGACTCCCTCTATCTCGATCACGAACAGGACGCCTGGCACCCGGAGAGTCCCAAGAGGCTTCGGGGTATCGAGGAATATCTTCAGAAGCATGACCTGTGGGAGAATGTTCTTTCACCTGAGAGTGCAACCCCCGAACAGCTTGCACTGGTCCACAGCCAGAAACACATCGATACTATTCGTGATTTCGGGGAAGGACGGTATGATATGGATACCATGGTCCATTCTATCACGCATACGATCGCCATTAAGGCGGCAGGAGGGACCATCGAGGCGGCTCGGAAGGCTGCGGATGGTGAGAAGGCATTTGCGCTGGTAAGACCGCCGGGACATCATGCCACCCGGGACCGTGCCATGGGGTTCTGCTACTACAATAACATAGCTGTGGCGGCCGCAGTGTTGGAAAAGAGGACCGCTATCCTTGACATCGACGTCCATCATGGGAACGGGACCAATGATATGTTCTATGACGATCCGGACGTGCTATTCATCTCGACTCATCAGGGTGGGATATATCCGGGGAGCGGAGGGTACAGCGATATCGGGCAGGGAGAGGGGAAGGGATTCACCGTGAACATCCCCTTGAGAGGGGGAAGCGGAGATACCACCTTCGGGATCGCCTTCGATGATGTGATCGATCCGATAATCTCGGAATTCAAACCTGAGCTTTTCCTTGTGAGTATAGGAGGGGATTCCCATTACCGCGATCCACTTGCATCACTATCGCTATCCACATACGGTTACCTCAAAGCAGCGGAACACATCTTTGATCTTGCGGACGAATTCACCCATGGAGGCGTTGCCTTTACACTGGAGGGTGGATATGATGTCCCGGCACTCTCGGAAACGGTGGGGGGGATCGTGGGGCAAGCAAGAAGAAAGAAAGTTCCCTGTGTTTATTCTGAGGTCCGGGATGTTCTTGCTCACGGGAGGGGGGATATCGAACGGGTATTAGAAATTCAGAAGGACTATTGGACGTTGGATTGAAGTTCCCATGTTTGCCCTGCATGGTAAATATTGCTTATATGGAAAAGTCAGTTAGAATCCGTTGATACAGGTCTGACAGCCGTCCCCGTGCCTTCTGCTCTCGAAGAGCTGTTTGTCCCGGTCCGATACATCCACCGGATAATCTCCGGAAAGGCATCCGATGCAGACATCATCCTTAAGACCGATGGATTGCATCATGTTGCTGATGGGAAGGTAGGTAAGGGAGTCGGCTCCGATCTTTCTCCGGATCTCCTCGATGTTCTTATTGTGCTGTGCTGCAATGAGCTCCCGCTCCGACACCATATCGATCCCGAGGTAGCAGCGATTGGTCAGGGGCGGACACGCTATGGCGAAATGAACCTCCTCTGCTCCTGCCTCCCTGAGAACTTCCACCACTTTCCTTGATGTGGGTCCGCGGACGATACTGTCATCCACCACAAGGATCCTCCGATCCCGGATTTCGTAGATGATGGGAGTGAGCTTGAGCTTGATCTCGGCCTTCCGTGCCTCCTCGTCCGGAAGAATGAAACTCCGCTGTGAGTAGCGGTTCTTGTCAAAGATCTCGATATAGTGCTTTCCCAGTTTCCGTGCCAGGTTCAGGGCAGTGGGTCGTGAGGTATCGGGTACCGGGGTAACGATATCGATGTCGATATTCTTTTCTGCAATGATCTTAGCAAGCTCCCTTCCCAGATTCAGACGGACCACGTACACATTCTTGTTCTCGATGCTTGAACTTGGCCGGGAAAAGTAGATCCACTCGAACTGACAGTGAGCGTGTTTCCAGTCGTTGACGAGTACCCGGGATACAGGTTCTCCTCCCTGTGGAACGAAAATTGCTTCCCCTGGTTTGATATCCCTAACCTTTTTGTAACCGAGGGCATCCAGGGCAACGGTCTCGGATGCGAAGCCGTAGGACGTTTTAGATTGGCCCTCGATCTCGACCTCCTTCTCGGCCATGACGAAGGGCCTGATCCCGTGGGGGTCCCGGTACGCCACAAACCCAACCTCATGGATCACGGAGATGGCCGAATAGGAACCCTTGAGCTTGTTGAGCATCACCTCCTTCAGGGAGTCGAAGATCGCATCTTCGGTGATATTCCAGTCAGTTGTCTTCTCCCCTAGGATGGAGGCGAAGATCTTGTTCATGACATCCACATCGCCGTCCGAGGTGGGATATCGTCTCATCTGTCTGAGTTCCTCCCGCAGTGACCAGTAGTTCACGATATTCCCGTTGTGAACCGAGGCGATTCCCGGATGATGATCGAAGGTGGGCTGGGCGTTCCTGATGATATCCTTGATATTCTCCTCGTAGGACCGGTCATCCCGCACCACACCTGCCCCGATGGTTGGGTAACGTACCTGTCCCATCCCGCTCGTTCCATTGAAGGTCTTGAGCAGATCCTTGTTGAAAATGTCCTTGACAAGCCCGGCTCCCCGGTGAATAAAGACTTCCTTTCCGTCGGTGGTGAGGATCCCTGCGGATTCCTGTCCCCGGTGCTGGAGGGTGAGAAGAGCGTTGTAGAGGTCATACTGGACTGTTGGTGAGTTGATAATTCCGATTATGCCGCACATGGTGTTTCCTCTAAAGTCGAGAGTCGCATTGATTCTCTCTTCCTGTATAAGGCACGCATTGTGCATACCATAATCGAATTTGTATATCTAACTTTGCCAACCTTGGCCGAGGGGATCTCCTTTTCTCTCGGCCTCTCCCCCCCCTGCCCCCCCCTTTGGTGAATAGTAGTAGGTTGGTTTAATTGACGACCTTAGCACACGGATTACACGGATTGGGCGGATTACGCGGATTTATTGATGTTGGGATTGTATCCTCGGAAGTTTGCCTCTTGCGGAGTTAGCGGAGGTAATTTATCATCGTCGATATACTCTCGCAAAGATCGCAAAGGCGCGAAGGTTAAGAAGAAGATATTCTATTGTTTTCAGGCGGAGGGGCACAGAGCCGGTAGGCGATGGGGGGAGTAAGGTGGTGGGTGGGTGGGGGGCAGTGGAATGAAATGACACTGTGGGATTATTAATGAAGTGGGGGAGGGGAGTTTGCACGGCTGATTAATTGTGCAAATTTATTATCCTGTAGATTATGGAAAATTGATGAGAGCTGCTATGCGGTGGAATACCCTGCCGGAAATAACAAAAATAGCGATCTGTGAGGATCTGTTTGATATTTGTGAGGAGCCAGAATGACACTCGAAAAAATACAATTGAGAAATCTATAAATGCAATGAGATTTGTAATTGAGAAATCTATAAAACCGAGTAAGGATACAGCAATTTATGATTAAATTTCTCAGGTGAATTAAAATGACAGATGATAAAAAAACATATCAGGAAAAGGTTGGGCATTTGGTGAAAGCAGAACATTATTTAACCATATCTTTCGCAAATCTCAAGGAAGGAATGGACGGAGAAAATCTCAAATCCTGTGAGCAGCTCTTGGACATGATTGATGATACGATATCATTTCACATCGGAAAACTGGCCCGATCAGAAGGAAATGAGAGATCCCTTATGACTCTTGTTGAGAATATTAAGAAAGATATTGATACATATATTGTTGACTATAGTTAAAATCTTAAATAATCGTACATTTTCACTTGCAGTTTTTTCTGCCT
>CAZTGJ010000269.1:0-4669 GCA_964613025.1 uncultured Thermoplasmata archaeon
GCAATGTTCGCAATACTTCCAGAAAAACAGCATTTTGAAACAAACTGTATTGTTGCAATAATCCTAGATATTAGGGCAATCTTGATTGCCCTAATGCATCGCTGGTACATTGGTACGTATTATATGTCCTTGAACTATATTCCAATGCGTATTTTTGAATTGATGCTTTTTTGGCTATTGTATTCCATATCGAAGAATCAATTGAAATGGTATGAAGGATTTGAGAGCAAATCATTCCCTGATTTCTCCCCGAACACCATGGACCTTATTGCCTACATCTTCAGGAAACATGAAATAAAATGCACGTCCCTGGGTGACCGGAAGCTAGGATACTGGACCACGTTCAATGAGGTTCTGGAGTTGCCCAAGGGCGTTCTCGTCCGGTTCAGGCTTCCAAAAGTCGTTAGCAGAAAAGTGAGCTGGATTCACCCAGAAACAGGTTTTGACTTTACAATTGATGTTGGACCGGAAAGTGCCGAGAACAGGGCTTTCATTCTGGAGATCAAATGCATCGTAGACGAACTGGAAGATAGATAATTCTTGTCATAAACACTATCGTCATTTCTGACCTATCGAAAACCATAAATAGAATGTGTTATATGAACTTATACAACAATCCCATATGAAGAGATGGCCATTATGTCAAACTCAAAGAAAAAGGTTATTCACTTCCCAAGGCTTGATACCATGTTGATGGTGGAGAGATATATCAGAGATCATAGTGGGGAATACAAAAAGAGGAACTTATGGGAAAATCTTCCCAAGAAGATGATGTACCAAACATATCAGGTCATTTTCGACTATCTTCTGGAATCCGGAAAAATCGCTCGTGATCCCCTAGGAAAAATCTGCTGGATCTGGAATCCGGATCTGGTGAAAAAATATTTGAGTGATGAATCATTACTGATACGGTAAAGAAAATTCGTATCAGGTGGTTCAATGAAGTCTCGAGTGGTTTTTACCCGATAAGAATCTTCAAGCATGCTCCTGAAAACGGACATGATACTGAAGTTCCTGCTGTAGGAGATGGTCCAGTGGCTCACCATTCACTTCGGCAAAGGGGTACATGAAATAATTGACAGGACCTGAGGACTGGG
The DNA here is from genome assembly GCA_964613025.1 of uncultured Thermoplasmata archaeon. Taxonomy (GTDB): domain Archaea; phylum Thermoplasmatota; class DAOVMN01; order DAOVMN01; family DAOVMN01; genus CAZTGJ01. Next base: position 1,098 of record CAZTGJ010000269.1, read on the forward strand.
CAGGACACAGAGTGATATCCCGTCCAGAATAGAAATCCACGTAGGTCTCAGTCTGGGCGCCAAAGTAGTATTCGCGCACCTCATTTGTCCTTGAATCATCCAGTGGAAGATTCTCCTTCAGCATGGTCTTTCTCACGTCCGAGGGATCCACCGGAACCCAGCCGTATCCCGGAAGGTAGAACTCCGCCCTGCAGTGGTAGTTTCCTGTGATATCTCCATCCTTGGAAATACGGGTTCCGAAGATTTCCCTGGCAGGAACTCCGGCACACCTGGCCATGGCCACGAAGACAGAATGGATATCCGCGCATTTTCCACTGATGCCTTCTTCAATCGAATCACATGGATTACCATCCCCGCATCCAATGATGGTCGGATCCCTGACACCGTTTTCAACGATGTAATCGTAGATTGCTATGGCCTTCCTGAGTATTGTATCCTCATCGGTAATTGCCTTATCAGTTTCTTTTTTCACGGTACCGTTGATAGGGATCCGAGCGGAGGGTAAAAGATACTTCTCGATTTCCACAGGAATTGGTCCTTCTTTTTCCGGGAAATTCTTCCTTATGATCTCTGTTCTTGAGATATTGAAGGAGTAGGTAAGGGTTGGTGCCTCTGTGGGTCCGTTCCATTCCGCATAGAGCATTATTGTGCCTGATTCGCTGTCCTTCACAATTTCAGTAAAATCGTGATTCCCGAATATCTGAACATCCTCGATGGTCTGATACTGGTTCGAGGTCGGATAGGGAAACCAAAGCTTAACGACATCCTCGGAATCCGTTTCATTGATTGTGATGTCGAACCCCATCTGACCATGCTTCTCTTTTGGGGTGATGTCCTCGGTGGATCGATACCGAATCTCACCGGAATTGTCTGGACCATCATCATCCCCGTCGTTCCGATCAAGTGAAACGATTATGGTTCCCATCAGAATGATAGCCATAATGAGTATCGCGAGGATCATGGTGATCCCCGGAGTACGGTTGGTTGGATCTTGATTTTTTACTCCTTCCGCAGTCATATACACACGTCCATTTAATGATTTATTTCCTACCTGAGTGGAAGATCGTAGGTCACCCCCTGACTGATCCATTGAATCGACTTTTCATGCAGAAAATGAAAACGTTCGATGTCACTGATGTTCAGTATAGATTCTAATTTTCCTAATAAACTTAACGGTGTTAATTTATTTTTCGATGAAACAAATCGCAGAACCCAAATCCATGCCCGTCAAGTATAAAAAGAGAGAAGTCCTTGGGGCATTCATGAACGGGAAACTGTGGGAACCTTCTAAAGAGCAGATCAGGAATGCCAACATGACGGCCTTCATGAATTTTCTCAATGAAGAATATGGCCTTTCTTTTACTGATTTCAGGGAAGTCTACCAGTGGTCAATAGACGATCGTGAAGCATTTTGGAATTCGATGTGGGACTTCGGACAGGTAATCCACTCGGTCCCCCCGGATGCAATCCTTGAGAACGGGGATGACATGCTGGGTTCCAAGTGGTTCACTGGAGCTCGATTGAATTACGCAGAGAATCTCCTCCGCTATCGTGATGATAGGACCGCCCTCATCTTCAAGAGCGACAATCTTGATCGGGAAGCTATCTCCATCTCTTATGGGGAACTGTACAATGAAGTCGCGAAGGTTGCGAAGGCACTCAGGGAGTTCGGTGTGAAAAGGGGAGACCGGGTGGTTGGGTTCATGCCCAACATGATCGAGACCATTGTGGCCATGCTGGCTGCTGCAAGTATCGGAGCGATCTGGTCCTCATGCTCCCCTGACTTCGGATTCCAGGGCGTTCTCGACCGTTTCGGTCAGATAAAACCCAAAGTACTCTTCGCCGCGGACGGATATTTCTACAATGGGAAAACCTTCGACTCGCTGTCAAAGATATCCGAGATCCTTGAGGTGCTTCCGACCATCAAGAAAGTGGTCATCGTTCCTTATGTTTCAGCTGGTGGGGGGGGGAATGGTGTGGGAGTAGTCGGAGGAGACGGAGGGGGGGAAAAAGGGGGAAAAGTGGACGGAGGAGAAAGTAAAGGGGGAGAAGGGGGCAATGAGGGGGCGGATATTTCCGGCATCAGAAATGCCGTGCATTATGAGGATTTTAAGTCAAAGGTGAAACGGGATGACGGTATCGCATCATCAGATGAGAATAATCTCGTCATTGAATTCGAGCAGCTTCCCTTCGATCATCCCCTGTACATCCTCTATTCTTCGGGAACAACCGGAGTACCGAAGTGCATGGTCCATGGAGTTGGTGGTACATTGCTCCAGCACCTTAAAGAGCTCATGCTTCATTCGAATCTCAAGCGGGAGGACAGGATCTTCTACTTTACCACCTGCGGATGGATGATGTGGAACTGGCTCGTTTCCTCCCTTGCAGTGGGAGCCACCCTGATGCTCTTCGACGGCTCCCCATTCTATCCTGATTCCGGCGCTCTCTGGGAGTTTGCTGAAAAGCAGAAAATGACCATCTTCGGAACCAGTGCCAAGTACATCGCTGCCGTTGAGAAGGACGGACTCAAACCCGGGGAGAAATATGACCTCAGCAGTCTGAAGGCTATTCTGTCCACCGGCTCCCCGCTTTCGATCGAGAGCTTTGAATTCGTGTACCGGGACGTGAAGAAAGATGTGGTGCTTTCCTCAATCTCCGGGGGCTCGGATATCGTATCATGTTTTGCACTGGGCAACCCAATCGAACCTGTATGGGCCGGTGAGCTCCAGACCCGGGGCCTGGGAATGAAGGTGGATGTATTCGACAGCAATGGGAATTCTCTGAGGGGGGAGAAGGGAGAGCTGGTGTGTAAAGCTTCATTCCCATCCATGCCGATCTACTTCTGGAACGACGAGGAGGGTGCAAAATATCGGAAGGCATACTTCGAGGTGTTTCCCAATGTCTGGCACCATGGAGATTATTCCGAGCTTACCGAGCACAACGGTATGATCATTTACGGACGGTCCGACGCGACACTGAATCCGGGGGGGGTGCGGATCGGGACGGCGGAGATCTATCGTCCGGTTGAGGCCATGGAGGAGATCATGGACAGCCTGGTGGTGGGGCAGAAGTGGGAGGATGATGTCAGGGTGATCCTGTTCGTGAAGCTGGCAGCGGGGGCAGGGGTGGAGCTGACCGAGGAACTGGTGAAGAAGATAAAGAGGACCATTAGGACAAACTGTACCCCCAGGCACGTCCCTGCAAAGATCATCGAGGTGAAGGATATTCCGTATACGATCAGTGGGAAGAAGGTGGAACTTGCTGTCCAGAAGGTGATCCATGGGGAAGAGGTGAAGAATCGGGATGCCCTGAAAAATCCGGAATCGTTGGAGCTGTATCGGGGTCTGGATGCCCTGAAAACTTGAGCTATAGGGATTGAACTGTGATCTGGAGGAGAGCACGAATCGGCAATCAGGTTGGATCTTCCTCCACATCGGTTCCTCCTCCAATCCAATTTCCCCCCCACCTCCTCCCACCCTCCCTTTGCTGTCCCTGTTCCCCACACACTGCGAAATGAAAGTATTACCGCCAACAAGCGTTGCGGCCATTTTCACCCTTGAGATATGAAGAGA
>CAZTGJ010000270.1:0-4664 GCA_964613025.1 uncultured Thermoplasmata archaeon
TCAGAACCATTGATGACCTTTATTGCAAGAGTATTTCCAATGAGGGCACACTCTTCTAATTGAACCGAATCGGTGTCGATGATAACTCCGGCGGTGTTTCCATTCGTGAGGGATAACCTTCTAATATCACTAGGTGAAATCAAACGAAGAGGAGCTGATTGTGTCATCACTTTCGCAATGAAAAGTCCCTCATCTTCAGCTGCGAGATATGTATAATCTCCCATCACTGCAACATTCATCGTTTTCGCTGAGATGTCCAGATGGGCGGCTTCTTTTGGTTGATCCTTTTCGGCAACATCCACGATCACAAGCCCTGAATCCCCTATTGCCACATAGGCGAAATTGTCGACAACTTTTATTCCATACGCATTTCCTGCAGTATCGAACTGTGACACTTGTTGGGGATCTGAAGTGTTACTGACATCTATGATCACCATGCCATTTGAATAATCAGCGACATACGCATAGTCCCCACTGACAGCAAGATCCTGTGATGTCCCATCCGTATCGCACCCTCCTTCCCTTTTTGGGTTACTCTTGTCCTTGATGTCAAGGATGACAAGTCCTTCGAAACTACCCTGAACATATGCATAATCACCTCTCGCTGCTACTCCGGAAGCCATACCAATTTGGTAATGACCCTCCTCGTGTGGGTTCTCCGGATCCCTGACATCTACGATCTTCAGCCCTTCATTATAATCAGCAACGTACGCATATCCCTCACTCACTGCAACGTTCACGGACATGCCGGTCGTGTCATGACGTCCCACAAATGTCGGGTTCTCGGCATCACTGATATTCAAGATCACAAGTCCATTGTTTCCAGCGCTCAAATACGCCAGATCCCCCAATAGAGCTACATTCCAGACGGACCCCCCTGGATCGTAACTGCCAACCTCAGTTGGATTTTCCTTGTCACTGATATCCATGATCACAATTCCGTCATTCCCATTTGCAACATATGCGTAGTTTCCTCTCACAGCCACCCCCCTCGTCCTTTCTGATGTGTCCCGGTGACCGACCTCAATGCAATCCTCCACGCTCCCCCCCACTCCCGAAATAACTGTCTCCCCACCCCCGTTTCCAATGATCTCCACGCTCTTGTCCACCACCACATTCTCCTCGTACACGCCTTCGAACACCCGGATAGTGTCCCAGTCATTACTTTCATCCACCGCCTTCTGGATGGTGAGGAATGGGTTTTCTTTGGTGCCATTGCCATCAGTATCATTTCCAGTCTTCGCCACATAATGTGTTTGCCAGAGTAATTCTTGGGATGCCCATGGATCGAATTCCACATAATCGGTTACATTATCTCCTTGACCTTCAGAGTTATTTGTGGGGTGAAAGGGGCCGGAGGGGGCTCCCCACCAATTATTAACTGCGTTTACAGTGTAACCCTTGTTATCAGTAGCATTGATGCCATATTCTGTGTTGTTGTAGATGTTGTTGTAGAGGGCTGTATTTCCCTCGGAAGAGGATCTCAAGCGTATTCCATCAATATTTCCTGAGATGGTGTTTTTCGTGAGGGTGTTGCTGTCGGAGGAATAGAGATAGATGCCATATTCGTTGTTCGAGGAGCATATGTTGTTCTCGATTGTGTTGTCGCTTGTGGAGGAGAGGCGGATGCCATATTCGTTGTTCGAAGAGCATGTGTTATTGGTGATGGTACTGTATGAACCGCCTAAAGAGATGCCTGATCGTCCATTGTTCGAGCAGGTATTGTTTGAGATGGTGCTGTATGAACTGCCTAAAATGCCGTAGTAGTTGTTATTCGAGCAGTTGTTGTTCATGATTGTGCTGTATGAACCGCCTGAGATGCCGTAATCGTTGTTCGATGAGCATGTGTTGTTCGTGAGATTATTGTAGCTGGAGTATTCGAGATTTATGCCATAATTGTTATTTGAACAGTTGTTTTCAAAGATATGATTGTGGTCTGATTCCACCTTTATCCCGCTATATGTTGAGCCACCACTCCCTGTCACCAGGAATCCACTCATGTTCACCCTATCTGCAGTAACCTTTACCACATCGCTGCTTCCGCCGCCATCAATGGTCGTCACCTCACTCCCGTTTCCAATAAGATTCACAGCTTTATTCACCCTCACATTCTCATTATATGTCCCGTTGAACACCCTAACGGTATCCCCATTTTCAGATACATTTACTGCATCCTGAATGTAATCGTACGGCCTCTCCAGGCTCCCGTCCCCCCCGTCCGGAGCATCGTCGTCCACATACCAGGTTTTCTCCTCACCACGGGATGGTTCCGCACCCACGGTCTCAATAGGTAAGTTCACTGCAGAAAGGCTGGATAGTACGATCAATAGGCTGAATACCAAGGCGAATGTCTTTGACTGAAGTCTTCTCTTGTTCATCATTATCCCACATGGCAATGGTTGGATTTGGATGGAGTTTCCATGGGAAAGCTCCTCCACTGTTTCGTGTTCTCATGTCAACCAAAGGCACTATTTAATCTTTGTTATCGGAGGTTCTTTTTTAGGAATGGAGATTGTCGATTCTTCCTCTTCTCCTCTCCCCTTTCCATATTTTTACCTACACCCGCATCGTCATTTCATTCCGCTACCTCCCACCCTCCCCCACCCCCCGCCTTCTACAGGCGGATCCACTTTTTCCCCCTCTCAGATAAAGAATGGAACTTTCTTCCGGTAGTCCGCATACTCCACACTTTCCTCCAGCTCCTTCTCCTCCACCCTGCACACCTGAACATACTTGTAGATAAGGATCGGGGCAAAGATCCCCACCAGGATCGTGGGCCATCCGATAAGCCATCCAAGGATCACCAGAATGAATCCGAAGTACTGGGGATGCCGTGAATGAGAATAGATGCCCTGTGTCACCAAATCCTGGTCCGACAGATTGCGGTAGAGGGTTATCCACCCGAGAATGATTATCAGCGTTCCCAGGATCATGAGCACCAGACCGTACACCATGGCAAGAGTCATCCCGAGCTGCACTCCCAGAACGTTCACACGGATTATGGTATTGGGAAGCTCCACGTTCTCACCTCCATAGTATCGGGAGATGAAGAGTATGGAAAGAGGGATCCCGTACATCTCGATGAAGAGGGAAACAAAGAAGGCGGAAACAAGACCGTACTCCTTCCAGTCGATCTTCCTTCTGAATCTCAGGGGGAGCAGGAACGTGAGGAAAATGATGATGTTGGTGATGACCATGTACCACTGCTGACGGACGATCTGGGGAAGGGCCCCCCCGGTGAAATGAGCACCGATATGCTCCGAGAACTCCCGGTAGAAAAAGAAAGGGAAGACCAGAATGACACCAAAGAGTATCCTGAGGAGCAGGTTCTTCCTGATCGGCAGGTGATCTCTTCCGGTTGGGTTTCCCATGGAAATCTGTCAGCGGAGTGGTTTGATAGGTTTTTCGGTGTCGAACCTGAGTGAATGACGAATGGGTAATAGTGAGATCACATCCTTACCCCATATGGTGGGGTGGGGCATTTCGGGAAAGAGTGGGCCGGTTTGTCCCGTATGAATGTCATGTATGAGTGCAACAGGATGTCTCACATGAATGTTTAAATACCTGTTCGGTGTACCATGCATCACTCCCGAGGCCATTCCATGATTCCATTTCGTTTCAGAAGATGTTTGATTATATCGTTCCTTCTGATTTGGATGTGTATCGCCATTATCTCACTGCAGGGGGTGGAGGGAAGGATAATCACCGTGGCGAGGGACGGAGCTGATTTTTCAAGCATCCAGCGGGCAATAAATTATGCTGAGGACGGGGATACGGTCAGAGTCCGGAACGGGAGCTATTTCGAGAACATCGAGATCGATAAATCCATCATTATGGAGGGGGAGGGGCCGGGGGTAACCAAGATCGATTCTCTCGGATCGGGACATGTTGTGAGCATCACTGCAGATAACGTGACATTCAAAGGTTTCAAGGTCACCGGGGGAGGGGTTCCGGGTTTTGCAGGAGTATATCTTGAATCCCGGTACAACTCGATACGCGACAACAACGTCACCGACAATCCATTCGGCATTACTCTCATCTCCTCGAACTACAATGAGATCATCAACAACACATGTCGGTCCAGTGCCGGAAAGGGCATCCTTTTGGACAGGTCCTCATACAATACCATCTCCTGGAATAACTGCACTCTGAACCGAGACGGTATCTTCCTTTACCATTCTTACTATAACACGTTGGCAAATAACTCCTGTTTCAGGAACGAGATGGGGATCGAGCTCTATCGATCGGACAGTAATATCGCGGATAACAATTCATGCACCAATAACAGCTATTACGGGATCAATCCCTTATCCTCGAAATTCAACCTGCTCGTGAACAATTACCTCAGGTTCAATCACCTGACCGGCATCCGGATGAGTGAGATCATTCTCAATGTTTTCTTTGGGAACGATCGGGATCAGGACAGCATTCTGGACGAGGCTGATTCTTTCCCCGATGATCCGGTGGCAAGCGTTGACTCGGACAGGGATGGATATCCTGACACATGGAATCCCAATATGAATCCCGGGGAATTCCTCCATAACCTATCCATCGATGCATTCCCTACCGACCCCGCAGCTTCACGTGACACGGACGGAGATACATATCCGGATTTCTGGACATCCGTTTGTAATATGCCGGTGATTTAATATACATCAATGGTG
>CAZTGJ010000271.1:0-4617 GCA_964613025.1 uncultured Thermoplasmata archaeon
TCTCTTAATAATTCCTTCATTAAATAAAGTCTCTCATAAAGCATCTGTAAGAAAATGAAAGAATCCCACCGGAGTACGTGGTGTTACCCTCCCGGCGCCATCCCTCAGCACCCAATTCTCACTGCAACCTCCCTACGCAACGCTCACGACGCTCGCAATGTATTTCTCCTGTCCCGTCCGCTCGTTATGTTTACCATTAAGTATCAAGTTAACTCCAGAAAAATATTCTCGCGCGAAGTTCGCGGAGATCGCGGTCATCTTGTTCTACAGCAGGGAATTGAATATTATGCTCACAGTCAGTGGCATCACATTTTCCTACGAGGGTCACAAGAACAGGCGTATTAAAAGTGATAGTATCAGAGATGGAAGCGCCAGGGATAGGTGGGACAGGCATACGTACATCAGGATTGGTGTTGCAGATTGGGTAACATACCCGTGGCGGTCGAGGGGAAATCATCTGGAAAAAAACCTGACGAAATGAAGGCTACCAACGGGCTTCGAGCATATGCATTCCCTCATGCGGGGGAGGTGTCGGCATATTTAAAAGGGATCAGGTGTTTCAATACATGATAAATGCAGTACTTATAAAGAAAACCGGCAGGTTCCGTGACAGTTCGTACCCTCGTCTGAATTGATCCATGAAAAGGGTGTTACAGGAGGATGGGGGTGGTCAAGCGGGAGCGGGATTGGAAGGGAAATGCAAAGGAGGTTTCCAATAAAGATATTCGGAATTACCTCGTCTATATGGCTGAAGAAAAGAACGCTTCCGCCTCTTCCATGAACACTGCAATCAGTGCCCTGCACTTTTACTATGGGAACATTCTGAATCGACGTTTTACATTCAAAATCCAGAGACCAAAGAAGGACAAGAAATTACCGATCGTTTTAAGCAGGGAAGAGGTTGTCAGGATTTTCTCAATAATCGTGAACAATAAACATAAAGCAATTCTGATGCTCGTTTATTCTGCTGGTCTACGAGTGAGTGAGGTAGTAAAATTGAAACCTGAAGATGTGGATGAGGACAGGAAACTTATTCATATCAGGGGAGCAAAGGGAAGAAAAGACAGATACACCATTCTCTCAGACGTGACGTGTGAAACACTCCGGAAGTACAATAGTTCTTTCAATACTGTAAAATGGCTTTTTCCTGGACAGAAATCCGGAACTCATATAACCACAAGAACCGTTCAGAAAGTTTTCGAAACTGCTGTGAGAAAAGCAGGTATCGGAAAAGAGGTGACCGTTCATTCATTACGACAAGTTTTGCAACACATCTTCTGGAAAACGGGATAGATCTGCGATATATTCAGGAGTTATTGGGCCATAAAAATAGTAAAACAACGGAAATTTATACACATGTCACCAACAAAGATTTAAGGAAAATTAGAAGTCCTCTTGATACGATAATGAAAAACGATGAACCACACGAGAATGCATGATCTTCAGAGAGAAGTAAGTATATACGAAGTTGACTTCGGATATAACGCTATATTGGATGTTTATCCGAACTCAAGTTCGCATATACTCAAGTTATGTGAAATATTGAGCAGAACTGATTTCAACAGAAAAGAACCAGTAAAATTAAATATTGAAAGAATACATCTAATTTCAATGAAAGTCAGGGATGCAATAAAACTCATCGAGTCAGATGGATGGTATCTCGTCAAGAGCAAAGGTAGTCACAAACAATTTAAACACCCTTCAAAAAAGGGTCGAGTAACCATCGCAGGACATCCAAACCATGATCTTGCACCGGGAACCATGAATAGCATTCTGAAACAGGCTCAAGTAAAACCATAGGTGACAATAATGTATCGATTTCTCATTGTCGTGGAAAAAACAGAAAGTGGGTATTCAGCATATTCCCCAGACCTCCCCGGGTGTGTGGCCACAGGATCCACTAAAGAGGAAACGGAGCAGAACATGTATGAGGCTATTGAAATACACGTTGAAGGAATGCTGGAAGATAACCTGCCGATTCCTGATTCCAAAACAACCTCCGAATTCATTCTTCTAAGAAATCCTGCTCAAGAAATCGCATAACACGGTGTATGCGGCTCGATTCGCTCACCAGAATTTTCACTGCGTTTCCCTCCGCAAGGACTTCGTATATCCCAAACGTTAGACGAAATGTTTTTCTTCTATTTTCCCATCCTCATCCATCTCATCCAATTCATCTTTGTTTCCCTTCATCCTGGTCTGAATTGACCCGCCCGTCTCACCAGAAGCGTGCGCAATGCTACTTGCCCCCTGGTGATTCATGCGCGGGAATGATAGGAGGAGTTCAAACTTGTTTTCGTTCCGTTTGAGGTAAAGCCTTGATGCGGACCCACCGAATCGAATACCACCCCGAGTCTGGGCTATGCACTCAACCCGCCCCCTCGTTCATACCGCAGTCTCGGTCGTTTCGCATGCACTCACCAATTATCGCGACACAATGACAGCGCATTTTTTATAACCAAAGATAGAATTCGTCCGTCGATAGATACTAATGACATCAATTCGAACTACAATTTCCAAGAGAACAGGTGCCGACAAATGATAGATATCGAAAAACTTGAACAGCTCATTGAGCAGGGAAAATCCGACGAAGCGAAACGGATCCTGGAGGGGGGGGGAGCGGAGGAAGGGGCACGAAGAATTTCTGAAGCCAGGCAGGAAGAGATCGCCAGCTCGCATGATCTCTCCCGATGGTCTGACGAACCCCGGATCCAATTTGTCAGAGGTCTCCTGGCATTCAGGCGGGGAAGATACCGGGAATCAATCGAATATCTCAATGATGGGCTTGACCTGGTTGAAACCATCGGACCAAAGAAGCTGGAGTATCACATCAAGAACTATCTCATCTGGATCGGACTCAAGGCCGGGGGACAGAAGTTAATAAGGAAACTGTTCAATGAACTGGGACGCCATCAGAACCATCTTGGACCTTTGGAAAGGGCGTTCTTTTTCGTGAATCATGCGAATGCGGTGTCTTCTGACATAGGCTTCATTGAAAGCGAGAAATTCAGTGACAGACTTCTGAAGGATGCCTCGGATGCATTGAAGAGTGCGGAAAAGATAACAGCCCGGAAAGATGTGATCCTCTTTCTTCGAACCCAAGTAGTGAAGGGCATTCTCCTGCAACAATTGGAACACTGGGATGAAGCTGTTTCTTTGCTCGGGAAGGCAATAACATTAGCCAGAAGTGAAGGATACGTTTTACTGGAGGCGGATCTTCTGGAAGAACTTGGCAATCTGTATTATCGCCGTGCGGAAGAGCTTCGCATGGAGGAAACAGGGGGGGTGGGGTCGGATTCGGGTTCCACAGAAGGATACGAGGATGCCATGGATTCATTTCAGCAGGCACTGGAAATATGGGCCGGAGTGAATCGGGATCAGGAGGGTGTCCTTCATTCGGCTCTGGGAGATGCCATGTACCGACTCGGGAACTTCGGGTCATCCTGGGATCATCACAAGGTTTCACGGGAGATATTCCAAGAACTCGATTATCCCCACGGGGAAGGACTCCAGATGGCAGCTTTGGGAAGGGTAACACTCAGGAAGGCTGAGCAGAAAGACGGATCTGAGAGGGGAATGCTGAAGGATGGGATCGCCTACCTGAAAAAAGCATACCGCATATTCAAGAAACTCGATGTAAGGCATGAGATGCTCCTCACCCGGGTGTACCTCGTAGACGGATATTTTCTTCTCTCCAGAAAAAAGGGAAAGAAGGAGCTTGAGAAACTTCTCTACAACGAACCTGTGAAACGATATCTTGATTGCTACCGGGAATTGAAGGAGGTGGTGAATCGCGAGGACTGGCTCAGAGAGGACCCCGAGCTGAAGGAACTCTTTCAGAAACCTCTTCCGCGGTATATAACACTGGAGCTTCTTGAGCAGATCATTCAGGCAGCGAAACGATCTCATCCCAACGAGTTTGGAGGGCTTATTCATGGGGATCCGGTGATGGACAGACTTGAGTTCGTGCTGGATTCCGCGAAGGGAAAGGACACGTTCATGTTCTCACTCTACAACCGATATTCCGGAGACTACATGTATGCTGACGGTTCGGTACACAGCCATCCAAGCGGGGCTGCCATTCCTTCGAAGGCCGATCTTTCTTTTTTCGGGAAATTCCCGAACGTGAACATAATCATCGGATATCCTTATGCACTGGATTCCTGGGCAGCATATGACAGGAACGGGAACAAGGTCACAGTGAGCGTTATCTACCGGCAGGATAAGGAGAGGGTTGAAGTACAAATGAAAAAAATGTCCCAGTCCGGCTCGACATCTTCTATAAATTCTAGCTGAAAAATATCAGTGCACCAGGATTCAAATTTTTCACTTGATCCTTTCACCCTTCCCCACTCAAATTTCTCCTCCTCCCTCTTCCCTTTCTACTTCTCCGACCTCTTTTCCTTCCTCCTCTTTTCCTTCCTCTTCTTCTACCTCACTTTTCTTTTTCCTCTTACTCTACTCCGTCTCCTTTCTTTTTCCTTCCCCTTCCTCTTGTTTTATTTCTTCTTCTCCATCTTTTCCCCCCCTCCCTCATCGTTTCCTACCTACCCTCATCTTTTAATACTCCATCTTCCCTATCTAAATATCCAACCTCATTACCCACCTCTTAAAATT
>CAZTGJ010000272.1:0-4604 GCA_964613025.1 uncultured Thermoplasmata archaeon
GTGAAATGTGTACTTTCCAGTGTAGGAGGGCTTCAGATCACTGAACTCTTACATTGATACAAAAATTATAAATAACATGATAATCCTAACACTACATCCTTCTGAATTTACACAACGATCGGAGGTAATACTAATGGACGAAGACAACTCGGTATTCATAGGAAGGAAACCGGCAATGAACTATGTTCTAGCAGTGGTCACACAATTCAACAAGGGAAGCAGCAGTGTCATCGTAAAAGCACGCGGCAAATCAATCAGCAGGGCTGTGGATGTAGTAGAGATCACCAGAAAGAGATTCATCTCGAACCTGTTAATCGATGATATTGCGATTGGGACAGAGACATTAACCCTCGACAATAAAAATGTAAATGTTTCCTCCATGGAGATCACATTATCGAAAAAAGAAGAAAAAGCCGGGAATCCATCAAATGAAACGCCAGCAGAAACGCCTGTGGAACCATCGGAATCAGTTAAAGTAGAAGAAGAAAAAGAGATAAAAGAAGAAGAGATAATAGACGAAGAGGAAAAAGAAGAATAAGGAATTGAGGAAACGTGGCAACGAGAAGAGAAGGCCGAAGTAAAATAAAAGGATGTAGCATTAGAATCAGAAGCTTTTATCGTAGATAAAAAGGGTACGATCGGAAATAATTGATCACAGTTCGGAAATCATCATTTTGTGGAGTCTTGTGTCCAGAGTGAGTTCCGGATGGAATGTTAATGCGAATCTTGAGTCCTGTTGCGCCATGACAATATACTCATCAACACGAGCCAGTGCTTTGCACTTTCCCCACACCTTAATAATCGCTGGTGCGCGAATAAAAACGGCTTCATAGGGTTCCTCCCAATCATCCACTAGTAATTCCGTCTGAAATGACTCCTTCTGTCTGCCGAAAGCGTTCCGGTTCACCTCCATATCCATAAGGCCCAGAAGTTTAGTATCAGTTCTCTGTACATCATAGCGACCTTTTTTTGCCAGAAGAATGCTGCCTGCACAGGTCCCCATGATGGGCATTCCACCCTCCACCCTTGCAATAAGCGCATCATAGAGTCCGAATTTCACCAACAGTTTCGAGATGGCGGTGCTCTCTCCACCGGGAAGGATTACTCCATGGACAGTATCCAGGGATTTGACCGATCGAACCGGAACTCCTTCTCCCGTCTCCCCTCGTTCCCGAAATGCCCGATTAACCGCATCGATGTGTTCGGCAATATCTCCCTGGGCTGCGATTATCCCAACGCGCTTCATAGACCGGAAAAATCAGGTTCTTCATTTAATGTTTTGGAAAGATTCACTCCATAGGATGTGAGGAATGAGAGCCTTGATCTGATCACGGATTTCCATTCGAAAGAGTTATCATTAGATGGCACCGTCACCGAACTGAATGAGGGTGGGCTTCAGAGTATCCAGTCTCACCACCGGCAGTTTTGCGGGATCGGGGACAAAATCCCGCATCTTCTGATAGGCGGTCTGCGCCATCCAGGCTGACGCATTGATCATCAGGACATTGTGATAAAGGTCGACCTCAGTGGTGTGAACATGGCCGGTAACAAACATATCCGGGATCTGATCCATAAGAAGACAATCCTGATGCTCCGGTGCAATGGGAGTCTTTCCACCATATATAGGAACCAGATGTCTCCGCTTCATCATCTCTTTCATTGCGAGAATGGGTTTCTCATAGGTAAGGCCGGGAACCGCAGGAATAATATCATCCATTGATCCCCCATGATAGGACAGGATATTCACACCATGCAGTTTGATATTGATGGGATTGCCGGTGAAGGTAACACGGCCGGAATCGAAGATCTTCTGCACATCATAGGGAAGTGCGGGCTGAGGTTCGGCTTTCCTTACACCGTCATGGTTTCCCGGCGAAATGATAACCTTGATGTGGTCGGGAATGGAATTCAGATCCTCAGCAACAGCTTCGTACTGGAGGAAGAGGTCGGTGATATCCAGATCCTCATTATGATTTGGGTACACTCCGATTCCATCCACCACATCTCCGGTGAACACGAGATACTTAATCCCAGAGGCCACATCGCGGGTCTCGGGATTCTTTCCATTGAGGAACGAAATGACCCGTTTCCACTCGTTCTTCAGAAATGTCTTGCTTCCAACATGGAGATCGGATACAAAGGCAACGGAAACGTCCTCCATGGCATAGTTTGGTGAGTGCCTGAAGGGGAGGGGGGGGCGAATGATACTTTTAGGATAGAGGGACGGACCCCGGTTTCCCCGACCCGGCTTTACATTCCCGATGACCCCGATGACCTCATCATTGAGCACAGTTCCGATCTCCTTGATCAGACGGGCATTCCTTGATTGGGAAATGAACAGTGAGATGGATTCCTCTTCATCCTCTATCTCGATGCTAAGTCCCTTTTCCGAGGACCGTACGGTGGTGACGATACCGATGGTCGCCACCTCCCCGGATTTCCTTCGGGCCTTGCTGATGGGAAGGGCATGCATCATTTCCGGTTTGGTCTTGATGATGGTTCGAAGACGTTTGAGACGGTCGTCGAAGTATCGTGAAAAGTCAGAGATCTTTCCTTCACACCAGGACCTTCCGGTGATGTCCCCGGATATCTCGATATCCTCTTCATATTCCGCTGCCCTGGGTCGATATCGGTCAACGCCACGAAGCGGGATCAAAGGTTTGGTAAGGGAGATAGCGTCCCCATCCTCTTTTTCCATATGATGAAGGAATGGAATATTCTTGATGATGGTAAACTGCTCTGAGAGAACGTTTCTTCCTCCGTGTCCTCTTCCCCCCTCCCCCCCTGTTCCTCCTGCTCCGCCTTCCTCAATGCCACTCCTGGCTGTCTCGACATCCGGTTGTCTGAGAATGTTCTGTGCTTCGATGGCCTGGGCTACATCCTTTTCCTCGAGTATAAGCAATTCACCACGGCCTGCCAGGATCTCCTTTACAATATCCAGGGGTTCATCCTGAGAGGAGAGAAGATAGATCGCATCAGGAGAAGCAAGAATCCCCATTTCTGCTAGGCTGGCAATAAGGTCCTTCATCCGGGCATCAGTCTTTTTACAGATATTTAACAATTCTGTGCAGGTCGTGGTTGTTCGCCTGGAAAATCCTGGATTTCTTACCACCATTCGCGATAACACCGAATGGAAGTTCATAGATACGATCCTATTGCAAAACTTTAATAGAAAAAAGGTTGTATGATGCTATCGGAGGCCCATGTGTGGTAGAGTACAATCCTTCATTACTGCAACTAACAGCACAGAAGCTCTACAAGAAATCTGATTATGCGGTCATCAAGTGGATGTTCCTTGGGATGGTTCCAGGATTCTTTTTAATGCTTCTTTCCAATAATGGTAACGGATTAGGTGAATTGTTCTGCATGTTCGTTTTCATCGGAGCACTTGGGGGTCTCATGGTGGGGGACTCGAAAAAGAATCTCCTCCGGGGTCAGGCACAGCATTATCTGTGTGATCTCTCCATTGAGAACAACCTTCGGTTAATGATGTCTCCGACAATCCGTTCGACTGCATATACAAAGGATCACTTGAGAGACCCAAGGGGATATCCAGGGCAGAGGAATCAAGCAGAAAGCAATCAGAACCGGCCTTCGACCGTGAAGAAGTGTCCGGCCTGTCACAGGAACACCCTCTGGTATAAAGGCCAGAAAATGTGGTGGTGCAGGCACTGCCGACGGTGGTTCCCGAGTGAACATACTGAACCTGTCAGAAAAGAAGAAGTCACAAGTCCAGAAGCTTACTATAGCAGCACAATAGTAGAAAAGAACATCCCCCTGGGGGATGGTGAGGCTTTGGTGGAAGAAGAAGTATTAATCGAGGAAAGAGAAGAGAAAGAGATCATAGAGGAAATCACAGAAGAAATTGAAATTGAGGGAACAGGACAAAGGCAAGAAGGAATTGAAGAAGAAATAATTGTTGAACATCACAAAAAAGCTTTAGACGATCCAGATCAACATAGGGCACTGAGTAGTGTTGAAGATGAGAAAAATGTAACCGATGCTCAACAATCGAGCTACAATAAGTTCCTATACTCCCCACCACCTCCGCCTCCCATCTCACGGGATACATTCCCCAAGGTGATAGAATGCCCCTACTGCAGGGCAAGGAATGAGATCAACACGATCGGGAACTTCATCTGTGGTCAGTGTGCTCAGGTGGGTAGGATCGATGAATACGGCATAGTGGAAAGGGAATGAAATATCGGGATACACTTTGGAATCTGAGTAGTATTGCGATCTGCAACACCGAAAACCTTTTATTACATTTTCAAGTGCCCGCAAAAAGCTCTATTTTAATGGGCCTGTAGCTTAGCTTGGTTGGAGCACCCGGCTGATAACCGGGAGGTCACCGGTTCGAATCCGGTCTGGCCCATATTTCTACTCTCCCGGAGAGTAGATGCTATCAATGTAGTTTTGAATTAATTCCTGATAAAGGTTAATTATAAATATTAGTATGCCATGCTGAAACATGGCAATCTGTTAAGTTCAAGTTCACTGATAATGGGGGAGTTAGTGCTCATTGAATTATATCTATAGTTTGATGTAGTATTAGCCTGTAGGGATTTGCAATAATCAAATCCCCTCATTTATCTCCACTGGAA
>CAZTGJ010000273.1:0-4603 GCA_964613025.1 uncultured Thermoplasmata archaeon
GGAAGCCAGGCTCAAATCGGAGGAGGCCATAATATTGGCCAGACTCGATAATCTCAATCTGGGTATTAAGGTCGTCCAATTTCTCACTGTAGTTGTGGGGGTTCTATTCGTCGTGTACACTGCAACCCACTGGTACTGGGATATTAAATGGTTTCATGCGGTAATCTGGTGGGAGGTCATTTTTTTCAGCTTGTTCGGGTCTTTGACCAATCTCACCTATTCCGCGGCAATGCATGTTTATATGAGAGATTTTGATAATTGGCATATGGGCTGGTACTGGTCGAAGCTTCCCCAGGCTCCCTTCGTTTCCCTTGCAATCATTATCGTTTTCATGAACATCAAGATCATGACTGCAGATGCTTCCATAGATTTCGCATCAGCATCCAATGAGGTCATTGCCGCTGTCGCCTATTTCCTCGGATTGTTCAGCAGGCGGGCCTGGAAGCTTATGGAGCTGATCAAAGATAAACTGATCCCACTGGAAGATTGATCAACAAACACCGTTTTCCACTCCTCCCCCATCCACGCTCTCATTACACGTGTTTCCCGTTCGCCCATTGCCTCCTTCCTCTCTTTTTCCTTCTTCATGCCTCCTCTCTCCCAGCTCCGTTCTCATTCCCCCTCCTAACAATTGTTTAAGTAAATAGTTTCCATTAGAGAAATGTATTTATACAAAGGAGTTTGGAGAGTGGATCGATCAGAATGGAGCAGGATTTCGGAAAATACATTATCGTAATCTTCATCATCATTACTTTGTTGTTCACCAACACACTCACATTTCTCGATGATGACACTCACGTTCGGAGATCAAATGATGCTGAAATAGTCTTGCCAACAAATGATGCTCTACGCTTTTACTTCTATTTTCATCCAATTGATTTTCAAGAAACACCAGATTTTCATAAAGAGGGAGGCTTAGATCCGATACCTGTTATTGAACCAGTTATGTTCCCAATGAAAGGTGATGTGACCAACCATACCACAACAGAAGAAGCCAAACAGCTAGCTGTCGAATATAAGGATACCCTGTATCCGGATGAGGATTTTTCTCGGCAAATATCAATCGATCTTTTTGTAATCCGTGAAACCTTTGGTGTTTTTATTCCAATTATCAGAAATATTACATACCGGCCACCCTGGGTACCATATGAGATCATCATAAGTTATGAAAACGAAACATGGGACAAAATAATAGACGGAGAATATCATGCCTGGGATGAACTGAATGAAGAATACAACATGACCATCAAGAAGGCACGTTCGTATACCAACACTCGTTATTTTGTTCTTTCATTCGGACAAATAATTCATCCAATACACATAGCCTCCCTCTATTCAGATCTTCCAGGAGTGATATACGCCGAACAGAATGGATATATCGGAGATCATCCCAGCATATCGATGAACCAAACCGGAGAGAGGATCGAATACACATTCGCAATCGGGTGGGGTGATTGTCCCAGTGGCTGTACAGGTGGAGAATCATGGACATTTACTGTGGATGACCAAGACGTGATATTTCTCGGATACACTATTCATGGCGAAGACGAATGGGAGATAATACCCATTACTTATTCTGACTGATTCCACTGTGAAACGAGGTGGGAACAATAACGGAAACCATTTAACTAGCCTCTGCATTCCATCCCTGTATGGTAGCTGATAACACCTCAACTTCGAATCCAGGCAAAGCACCTTCCCCCGTCTCCCCCACCCACCCCACTCCCCATTCCTCAGCAAACTGCAGTGCCAGGATCATTATCGGGGACAGCCGCTCAATGCCTGAATTGAACGACGGTTCTATCTCCCTCGTTGTCACTTCCCCCCCCTACTGGCACATCAAGGATTACGGCACCTCAAATCAAACGGGGTATGGACAATCCCTCCATGAATATCTCAAGGATCTCTTTCTCGTTTGGAGTGAATGTTTCCGTGTCCTCAAACCGGGACGGAGGCTGTGCATCAACATCGGGGATCAGTTCGCCCGGGCATCAATTTATGGCCGCTACAAGATCATCCCCATCCATGCCGAGTTCATCTCCCAGTGCGAGCAGATCGGATTCGACTTCATGGGTTCCATCATCTGGCAGAAGAAGACCACCATGAACCCCTCGGGCGGAGCTGTCATCATGGGTTCTTATCCCCACCCCCCCAACGGCATCATTGAGATCGATTACGAGCATATCCTCATCTTCAAGAAGCCGGGAAAACCGGAGAAGATCGAGAAGGACATCAAGGAGCAGTCCAGGCTTTCAAAGGAAGAGTGGAAGGAATACTTCTCGGGCCACTGGAACTTCAAGGGAGCCCGGCAGATCGGGCACGAGGCCATGTTCCCGGAGGAGCTGCCAAGGCGCTTGATTAGGATGTTCAGCTTCGTCGGGGAGACTGTAATGGATCCCTTCCTTGGTAGCGGGACGACGGCTATAATGGCACTGGCCCTGAGTAGGAACGCGGTGGGGTGCGAGATCAACAAGGAGTTTATCCACACCATCCAGGAGAAGATCGGAGAGATCCATAGTGGATCAGTTCAATTCGAGAAACGAAGTTCTTCCTTGCCATCCTCCTCTTCTTCCTCTCAATATTTCCCCACCTCCCACCCCCCCACCACATCGTACGAACCTCGGGTCCAGAACGCCCACCCATTAACTGATCCCGAAAACGTCAGAGAAAGGAAGGAGAACCTCTTCAAAGTGGTAGATGTAGTGGATGAGAGCACCATCAAACTGGAGGATGGGAGACATATCTGTTTCCTGGGCGTGAAGGTCACAGAGAAAAAGAGGGCTATAGAATATTTGAAAAAGAGCGTGTTGAAAAAGCAGGTGTTCCTTAGAGATGATCATACTATTGACAGGGGGGAGGAAGGGGGGAGTGGGGCGGGGGAATTAGCAGGGGATACCAGGGAGGTGGGGGAAGCATACGTCTACCTCAAGAATCATATATTCATCAACGCCCATCTCATTAAATCAGGTCTGGGAGTTCCCGATCGAGAAGGCAACCATCGTTTGAAGAATAAATTCCAGAAGCTCCGATCAAAACCCTCCTGACACTTTGCTCCACTGACCTCGTAAGCCACTGACATCACAACTAAACCCCCGGCTACTTACCCATGGACCTCGAAATATATTTAACCACAAAGCCAAACCTCATTTTGACACTAACATGAATGAAACCCAGCACCCGATACTCAAGGGATTCCCACTTCTCCCGGTAACTGTCGTGGGCTCCTATCCCATCCCCCCTACCCCCGCCGAGCTCATGGGCTCCTACTATGAAAAAGAGGACCCCTATCACATATCCATAGAACGCTGTATCAGGGAACAAACGGAGGCAGGAGTCCAGATCGTATCCGACGGCCAGACCCGGGCCAACATGGTGAACATCTTCGCCTCAAAGCTGGCCGGCATCAGGATGAAGGGAAAACCACAGGTGTTCTCGGAGATCCAGTACACAACCCCGATCACGGTATCGGATCAACTCTTTGCACGAGATGTTATCGAGCAATTGAGCATCCATTCTTCGTCGCCCCCCCTCCCCCCCAATCTCCCTACATCCATTACAAAGCATACCCCTCCTCTCCTGAAAGGGATCATCACCGGCCCCTACACCATGTCACAGTCGGTCGTTGACGATCATTACAAGGACGAGAAAGAGCTGGCATTCGCATTTGCCCGGGCATTGAACCAGGAAGCAAGAGCACTCCAGGAGGTCGTCCCGATCCTGCAGATCGACGAACCCTTCTTCTCGGTGAATTTCATAGACTATTCCACCGAGCTCATCACTGAACTTTTGGATGGGATCACTATTCCGGTGACCTTTCACGTCTGCGGGGATGTGAGAGCTATTTTCGAGGATCTCATTGAGCTGCCCGTGACCATCCTTGACCACGAGTTCACCGCCAATCCCACAATGATCGATTGGGTGAAGAACTATGATTTCCCGCAGATCGTTGGCTTTGGATGCGTTCGATCGGATCACAATAAAGTGGAACCAGTCCGGTGGATTGAGAAGAGGATCAGGGCAGCGGTGGACGTATTTGGAATCGAACGGGTCATGGTGGACCCTGACTGCGGACTGAAGCATCTGAGCAGGGATGTGGCGTACGGGAAGCTGGAGAACATGAGGCAGGCCAGGGATAGCCTGTTGAAGGAGTTGGCATGAGCTTCAAACCGCACTTTACCTTCACCCACAAGATCACCAATGCACTGTCGCACATCGAACGAACCAGGGGTTTTCTGGAGGGATCTAAGCTCTCCGAGGAATGGATAGAAAAGATGACACATCGAGCCCTGGTCCTTGAAGCCTATCATACCACACACATCGAAGGAACACAGCTCACACTTGCCCAATCGGAAAAGCTTTTCTCCGGGGATTCTGTTCCAGGGACCGATCCTGACGATGTGCAGGAACTTCTCAATTTTAGTTCATAAGCTATCGGTGACGCCACCCCCTTTTTGAAGGGTAGTTAACAGTTCATTTGGAAACAGTAATTGATCGCCAGCATTGATTTTCGGTTATTAATGATATTTCAAGGCAAACAGCAAATGATATCTTAGCTTGTAGGAATCTGCAAAAATACAATCTCCTCATTTCTCTCCTCAGTAAA
>CAZTGJ010000274.1:0-4586 GCA_964613025.1 uncultured Thermoplasmata archaeon
TGCTGTTATGCGGAAAACCAACCGGAGAAGGGAAGAGGAGTAACCCTCCTCCCTTCTTTTTTCTTTTTTTCCCCTTTTTCCTTTTCATTCACGTTACATTTCAATCTCAATTATTCATTCCGATCCCGTTGCCCCCCTACTTCCCCCACCCTCCCCCACCCCCCCTGTTTCCAGCATAAGTCAATCAATGATAAATCACCTGAGTATGATTTCCCAATTCTAACCCTTCCTTCCCCCATCGCCTAACGGCTCTATACCCTCTCCTGCGCCCCAAAATCCCGTGGTAAGTAATCTGGTCCATCTCATACATGAAAAAGAATAATAAGAACACAATCCTACCGGGGCACAATTCCACCCACCAATACGACTGCTTCAAGGGATCAGAAATCGGGTGAATATCACAACCAGGATAACGGAGGGAAAAGATTGGTAAAGCACAGGATTGCGTGGCTCCCGGGGGACGGGATCGGAAATGATGTGATGGAAGCCGCACGGCTCATACTGGACAGGCTGCAGCTTGATGCCGAATACATTCAGGGAGATATCGGCTGGGAATTCTGGAAGACCGAGGGAAATCCTCTGCCAGACAGAACCCTGGAGATTTTGAGAAATACCGATTGTGCTCTCTTCGGGGCTATCACCTCGAAGCCCAAGGACGAAGCGGCAAAGGAACTCTCTGCTGATCTTCAGGGAAAGGGATATGTGTACTCCTCCCCGATCGTTGGCCTCCGCCAGTTGCTGAATCTCCACACCAATATGCGGCCCTGCCATGCATTTCCGGGAAATCCGCTGAACTACCGGGACAACATCGATCTGGTCATCTTCAGGGAGAACACCGAGGGGATGTATGCGGGGATCGAGTTCCGACCCATGCCCGGTGAGCTTAGAGACAAAATAGCTGAATTCAACCCCAAGATAAGGAAGTTCGACTCGGTTATCGATGATGATATGGCGGCGAGCCTTAGGATCATCACGCGGAAAGGTGCCGAGACCATCATCAGGGATGCCTTTGCCTATGCCAGCAAATACGATAAACCAACGGTAACAGTGGTGGAAAAGGCCAACGTGCTCAGGGAAACCTCGGGACTGTTCCTGGAGGTAGCTCGTGAGGTGGCGGCAGAGTATCCCGGAATCGAGATGTGGGTGACCAATATCGATGCCATGTGTATGTGGCTGGTGAAGAATCCCGAGAAATACGGAGTGATCGTGACCTCGAACCTCTTCGGGGACATTACCTCCGATCTCTCTGCTCAATTGGTGGGTGGACTTGGGTTCGCATCTGCTGCCAACATAGGGGATGAATATGCCGTCTTCGAGCCTACCCACGGAAGCGCTCCGAAATATGCGGGAAAAAACATTGCAAATCCCGTTGCGATGCTGCTTTCCACGAAGCTCATGCTCAGTTATCTGGGTGAGGAGGAAATGGCGGACCGCCTCTACACTGCCATCTCGGAGGTCATCAGTGAAGGGAAGGTGCGGACAAAGGACATGGGGGGAACTGCGACTACCATGGACATGGCGGAAGAAATCGCAGGAAAACTATAATCTGAGAGAGGTGAGGGATTACGGCAACCTTCGAGCGAGAGATCTTCATTGCATTTCAGGATTATCTTCCCACCGCCTTCTTCAGGCGGATCTACGACATGAGACACACTCCTCAGAAACCCTTTGATTTTGAACTGTTCTACAAGGGATATTTCTTTGGGATCGAGGCGAAGCATCAAAAATCACATCTCGATTTCAGGCGGATCAAAGTGCATCAGCTTGAGCACATGAAGCGGGTGGAGGAGAACGGCGGGTTCGCTTTCTTTATCATTCGGATCGAGGATGTGAAAAAGACCCAGGATAAGTTCAGGGCGTTCGTCATCTCACGAAAAAAGATGGTTGAAATGATGGAGGAAAGTTCCAAGGTATCCTGCAATGCCACCGACCTCAAGGTCTGGGCCGAGTTCGAGGCCACCAGGGTACGATTACCTTCAAAGAAATATACCTGGGACTTTCCGGATTTCTTTTCGGAATTCGTACGGACCGGCGGGATGGAGAAAATATAATTCCCTTATTTCATGGATCATTATTTCCAATCGTTCTCCCTTTCTTGAGCTTTTCAAGTACGGAAGATGGGATCCTCAGATCACCGAGGCCGGTACCAAGCTGGATGTCGGGTTTGTTTTCCCCATGAAAATCAG
Organism: uncultured Thermoplasmata archaeon; assembly: GCA_964613025.1. Lineage (GTDB taxonomy): Archaea > Thermoplasmatota > DAOVMN01 > DAOVMN01 > DAOVMN01 > CAZTGJ01. The sequence goes on from CAZTGJ010000274.1 coordinate 2,187, forward strand.
TACCTCCGGATACCAGGAGATCCAGTTTCTCGGCGAGGGCAAGGAATTGAGCTGTCTGATCTTCGGAATGATTTGAATAATGGGCTTCGATTCCCCTCAATCCCATTTCCTTCATTGAGATGAGAAGGTCCTCAAGTTCTTTCGCACCGAGCTTCAGGGTATAGGGATGGGCAAGGATCGGGATCCCGTTGGCTGACAGGATCATCTCAATAGCCCTTTCCAGTGGGAACTTCTCCTTGGGGACATAGGCCACGGCTCCTTTCTTCAGATAGGAGTCGAATGCTTCCTGCATGGAATCCACATACCCCTTTTCGAGTAAGAGTCTGGCAATATGGGGACGGCCCACAGATCCTCCGCCGGATTTCTCCATGATCTCGGTCTCGGTGATGTGAACTCCCTGTTCATGAAGGATGTTCAGGATCCTGGGGGTACGCTCCTCCCGTTTCTGCCGAAGCCATTCCAGTCCTTCCTTTAATTCCCGGGATCCCGGCTCTAAGAACAGGCCGAGAAGATGCATGTGTCCGCTCTCAGGCAGGGGGTACTCGATGCTCAGTTCTGCTCCGGTGATAACCTCGATATTGAGGGAATTTCCCGTTTCCAGTGCCTGAGAAAGACCTGCGATGGTATCGTGGTCCGTGACGGCGATCGCTTCTAATCCTCTGGATGATGCAAGGGATACCAGATCCGAAGGGGAGAAGGTGCCATCTGAGCATGTTGTATGAGTGTGGAGGTCGATGAATCCCATGAATCTCACTTCCTGGAAATATCCCTTTAGATATTGAGAGAGTACCAGATGAGATACAGACCAACGATCTGAAGCGAGATGCCGCCGATCAATTCGATCTTGCCCGTTGCCGAACGCATCTTGTTCAGAAGGGTGTTCCGGGACATGGATACAAAGACCGTCACGATGACCATGAGTATGGCCATGGAAAATGCGTACAGAACGAAGATGAAGAATCCCTTGGCTGCCCCTCCCTGATCCAAGGCTGCGAGGATTATTGCAAGGAAAAGTGGGAAACAGCAGGAGGCCGAGGCAGCACCGTACCCGATCCCGAACATATAGAGACCGAAGTACCCTTCCTCCCTGGCCTGCGCAAAGGTGAATTCCTTCTTCAGGACCTTTGATATGAGATTCTCAACTGAAATGGTGAGCTTGTCCCTGAATCCCGGATCCTTTGGGATGGGATATCCATCCTCATCCACGGGTTCCGGTTCCCGGTTGCTTTCGAAAAGGCGCCATTTGAGGTTGATCCAGCCATTTTTAACGAGCTGTCCGATGGGGATGTTCTGCACCATCATGATACCGAGGATAATAAGCATGAGACCAATGAAGGGTTCCAGAATGTTGATGTAATCCTTTACCAGTTCACCGGAGATGGCGACCAGCAACCCGATGAAGAGATAGAGACTTATTATCCCAAGGGCGGTGGCGATTCCACTCTTCAGTCCCTTCCTGACAGCTTCCGATTTCTCCCTCTTCTTCCGGTCACCCTCGAATTCCCATTGGACATCGGTTCCTTCGATGATACTTCCACTTCCTGCCGGACCCCCGATCATCCCTTCCTGCGCATGAGAGGATTTTGCGAGGTAGAAGGACATGTATCCGGGTAGCATGGGGAATGCACAGGGGGAGAAAAATGCGAACATTCCGGCTCCGATGGCAAGAGCTGACAGTCCGACTCCGGAGCTGATCTTCACACCTGCGGCAGTACCCTCGTCAGCGGCCTCGAGCTCCTTTGTGAGCTTTTCTGCGGAGCTAGCACCCTCATGAGAATAGGTGATCTTTCCTTCCTTATCAACGATGATAACTCGTACAATGAGTTTAATATTATATTTGGAAATCAGGTTGTCCGTGTCCCGGGCGGCTCTCCATTTGGCATTATATTCATCCATGAATTCCTGAAGATCTTCATCGTTATCGGACTGGATATCGACACTGAGTATCTGGATCCTGTCACCGAACTTCTGGTAGACCTTTTTCAGTTCCGGCATTTCCTCCCGACAGGATGCACAGTTCACGGACATGAAATCGAGGAGAACCACCTTCTTATCCCTGAAGTCGGAGAGGGTAAATGGATTCCCGTCGATATCAGTAACCGTAAAGTCGGGAGCCTCGTCTGTCTTCTTGCTCTGGAAATATGCCCAGAAACCTACGCCAATGACGATGGCTGCGACAACAACTGCAATGATCTTGATATGGTCCTTTACAAAATCAGGGTTCATACGGGTGCACCTCAATATGAGACGTATTGATGTGGAATGCTGGATGCATTTTATTGATAAAATTTATGGTAGTTAGGATTGATTGCTTGATCGTTAACATATAATTATGTTTTCCGGTGATATCAGTATCTCCGAAAGGATTTTGAGAGATACTTCAGTCAGGTTTAACATTTT
>CAZTGJ010000275.1:0-4572 GCA_964613025.1 uncultured Thermoplasmata archaeon
ACATTCATCACTGATTCAATTAAAAGTATACTTATTTAAGTTCCCGACTATAATCTCATCGGCTTCGTCAACATGGGCATTGACAAGTGGAAGGCAAAGGGGGGAAGATGGAGGATCTCGGAGTGGCATCTTATGATCCCTGGAATACTGGGAGGGATCATCGGGGTGATGGCCGGGATGAAGGTATTCCATCACAAGACACGGAAGACAAGCTTCAAGATTCCGATCATTCTCATCTTCATGCTGAACGTTGGGTACTGGTATTTTTTCTATCGCTACTATGTATGAATGAATGAATGAATTCTCTTCTATTCACCCACTCCCCCTGCACCGTGCACCCCATTCCCCCCCTCCCCCCTACAATTCTATTAATGATCCTATAATTACGCCATTTACTCTGTTTTCTTTCCTTTGTTCCAAGATCCTACCTCGATGAGGTTTCCTTCAGGGTCCGCCACCATAGAAGACCGCATTCCCCAGGGCTCCATCCTCGGCTCGTAGATCGGTTCGGCGCCTGAGAGGACGAACCTCCGGAACTCTCCCTCCACATCCTCGAAAGTGGGGAGATCGATGGCCAGCTCGAAGGTCCCGTTCAGTCCCGAAGGATATGTCGGTTCATGTCTGTCCAGCAGGTCTGGAAGTTTTTCCCGCTCGTAGAAGGCAAACCTGATCCCCTCATGCTCGAACTCGGCATACGGTTCCTTCCCGTCCCACTCCACCTTCAGCCCCACGACGTCACGGTAGAACTCCACCATTCTCTTCATGTTCTGTACGAACAGTCCGATCATATCGAATCTCACTGTCATTCATTCACGACCTTTGATCAAGTTCCCTGCATTAAATCCCTTTAGCTCCCCCGATGATCTGCTGATACATCTCAGGATCGGTGATCCCCTCTGTTGAGATGAGCAAGACCGATGCCTCCTCAAATCCACCACCGATGCCCCTGCTCGCGAGGAGCTCCCTCACCTGACGGTGATGTTGCATTTCGAGGAGCCCCGCCAGACCCGCACCCCCCGACTCCCCGGATTCGATTCCCGCTTCCTGCAGAAGCCGCAACGCTTCCCGCGCCCTTTCATCTCCCACCGTCACAAACGCGTCGATGCCATCCCTGATTAGGGGCCAGGCAGTATACGAGATAAGGCCGCAGTTCAATCCCGCCATGATAGTAGGCTCCTTCTCATGGATCGTCACCAATTTTCCTGCTTTCACTGATTCGAAAGCACAAGCCGCCCCATCTGCCTCGACCCCGATGACGATTGGCGTTCTCTTTCCACTCTCTCTCCTCTCTCGATTCTTGTAATACTGCACTACTGAAGCTGCAAGACTCCCCACTCCGATCTGGACAATGATGACGTCGGGTACACATTCCCCTTCCTCCCCCCCCTCTGCTATTAGTGGTCCTTCCCCGATCACATCTGCCTTTCCCCTCTTCCATCTTCCCTCCACATCCTTGACTCTGACCTGCTCCTCCAATTCATGGAAGATGGTGGAATATCCCTCCACGATCCATCCCGGGATCCTCTCATTTCCCGGCCAGGCTGTATCCTGAATAAGCCAGTCCACCGGACCGTTATGATCCGAGGCTTCCTCGACCGTCTTATTGTAATCCCCCTCAATGATGGTCACATGCGCCCCCTCGGAGCGAATTGCCTCAACTCGTGCTTCAACGGTGTCCTGTGGCAAGAATATACGTGCACCGAATCCTAACCAGCGGGCTACCCGTGCCACCCCGCACCCATGATTTCCATCTGTTGCCGTTATCAAACTCAGGAGGTTATTGATCCGAAGTCTCTCCTTCAGATCGTCCACTGACTTCCAATCCTCGTCCTTTATCCCCAGCCGCAGTTGAATAAGACGGTACACGGCCCATGACGCTCCAAGGACCTTGAAAGCCGGGAGACCGAACCGGTTTGATTCATCCTTCACGAGCACACTTCCGACACCCAATTCATCGGATATCTTCCTGGCATGGTGGAGGGGGGAGGGGGCGTAGTCGGGGAGCTTTCGATGATAGGCTAGGGGCTTTAATGGTGGGGGAGGAATATCAAGGGTATTTTTTGCTTGGGGATTGATCAGAATGTCCGACATTGGGATGGGCAAAGGGATGAGTTCATATAAGGTTTTCTTTCCATTCTCGTTTGCTCAACTTCTTTTCCTTGATCGTCATAGCACAATTTCCAAAAAGACAGGATCATGCCCATTACAAAAAGCTTGTGGTTACTAACTGCAAACTTTCCGCCAATATTTGTGATTACTAACCACAAACTTTTTAATGATGTTTGTGATTGCCATTCACATGAATTCCCGTGAGCTGAGCAGAATCATTTCTGATCAGATGGAAGAGCTCGATGAGATTCTTGTCAGGGATGACATCATTGATAGACATATTCCGGTCGATAAACTTGAAGGGTTTTTAGCCCATCCGACCATTGTTGCGATCCTTGGTGTCAGGAGAGCAGGAAAATCAATATTATCATCCCTCCTTCTTCGTGAGAAGACATCTGCCCATCTGAACTTTGATGATGAAAGACTGGCAGGTTTCGAAGCAAAGGATCTGAACATGGTGCTGGAAACTTTCTACCAGATGTACGGAACCGATCTTGAGTATATCTTCCTTGACGAGATACAGAACGTGCCGGGCTGGGAACTCTTTGCAAATCGATTGAGACGAACAAAGAAAGTCATCCTGACAGGGAGCAATGCACATCTTCTTTCAGGAGAACTGGCCACTCATCTGACAGGGAGGCATCTGGATTTCACCCTCTTTCCCTTTTCTTTCTCAGAATACCTGTCAATGAAAGGAAACCAATGGACAGTTGAGGATATCTTGTCGACGAAGCACGTGTCTCAAGTAAAAAAGGAACTTGAAGAGTACATTGCGCTGGGAGGTTTTCCAGAGGTATTCAAGTTCGGAAAGTCCATTCTTCTCAGGATCTATGAGGATATCATTCAGAGAGATATCCTGCTGCGGTATGGGATCAGGAATAGAAGGACATTCAGTGAACTTGCAAAATTCATTATTTCGAATTCCTCAAATGAGATATCGTATTCCCGACTGAAGAATATGTTTGGCATCAAAGACGGTCATACAGTGAAGAACTACATCGACCATCTTTCGTCTTCATATCTGGTGTTCACCCTGGAACGCTTTTCGTTCAAGCTCAAGAACCATTCCATCGCTCCAAGAAAGATTTATTGTATTGATACGGGATTGATCAATACTGTTGCATTCAGTTTCTCGGAGAACCGGGGAAGTCTCATGGAAAATATTGTGGCAGTGGAACTGAAAAGGAGGATATCCTACTGGCATTCGGGGGCGGAACTCTACTACTGGAAGGATAACGGTGACATGGAGGTTGATTTCGTCTGGAAGGAGGGACCCAACATCAAACAATTGATTCAGGTGACCTATTCTTCAGGTCCTGATGAGATACAGGAACGAGAGATAAAATCATTGATCAGAGCGTCTAATGATCTCAGATGCGAAGATCTCTTGTTGATCACCTGGGACCATGAAGATGAATTACTGATCGACGATAAACGAATCGTGTGTTTGCCCCTTTGGAAGTGGCTGCTGAACCGGTCTGATTTGTAATAGCACCGGTCCTGAGGGATGTGGAAATCATGAAAATCATGGATTGGCCCAAAGAGCGTCGAATGATTGAACTGAATGAATTCATAGCGGGGGGGAAGGTGGATGAAGAGGTTCTTCCGATACTGCTGGCTATTAATACCCGAGAAGATGCGTTCACCAGCAGCTCCTGTGCAGGCCGGATCGGGGTTATGGAGCTTCCGGAGATCGGGGACAAGCCATCGTCAAATTTCTTAGGTAAGTGGCACAGAGAGGTGCAGGTGGAGGAGGTGCGGGAAGCCATGGACCGTCACACTTCTGGGTATCTCTACCTCCTGGTGCAGGCTCCCATTCTGCATGTCTACTGTCGGACCAAGGAAGAGGCGAAAACCATGTTTATCCTTGGGAAAGAGGCAGGATTCAAGGACACTTCTTATGTGAAACTGAAACCCCCATATCTTGTGCAGTTCCTCTCCACGGAATACCTCCAGGTCCCGCTGGGAAAGGACGGGATTGTATTTCCGGATGAGGAATATCTTGCTTTTCTGGTGGACCGTGCGAACCATTCTTTCAGGCGGGCGCGTGGGAAATTGAAAAAGCTCGACTGGAAGTTGCAAGGGACATTGAAAAGAGTTAGTGAAAATTGAGAAGAATTGATCATCACATCATGGTCATGGAAAGAAATCCCTTCGTATTTGGTCCACTACTTTCATCACCGGGACCCGACCTATAAAACCAAAATGACGGAGAACTGTAACTCTGTCCTTCATCAAATCTACTAGAACAGGTCTGCACTCCTCTCCCATCTTCAGCAGCTTATTCTGGATGATATATTTATGTGCGGTTTCAGAAAATCCAGTTGGTGAGATGATGACCGGAATAGTCAGTGCAAGTTGAAATCTAAACCAACGACTATTCGTAAAAAATGAATTTGTATTGGTCTTAAAATGTCGTGTAACTTCCAAAACTACCTAGAAATGTAACTTTAAAATTACCTA
>CAZTGJ010000276.1:0-4568 GCA_964613025.1 uncultured Thermoplasmata archaeon
GGGGGGTGCCGTAGGGGCAGTGGATGATGGAGCTGGTGAAAATGTGGCTGGTGGAGTTGATACTGGAGAGGTTGGTTCATCTGGTGCCGGTGATGATGTTGCAGGTGGGGGGACGGGTGCTGACTGAGGGGGGGCATAGGCATAGGGTGGAAGGGGAACGGTGATGGACATAAAAGCGGTACCGAAGCCCCAGGCGAGCAACATCCCCAGGAAAAATCCGGTGACAAGGCGAACGTCGTTAGTACTCTCATAGGAGGTAAGAAGCTGATAAAAACCATCGATCCCGGTGGGGAGGAGGAGAGGAAGGGCAATGAGACCAGCAGCGAGCCAGGGTGGAAGCCGTTTCAGCAGGGGAGTCCGGACCTTCTCCGGAACGACGCTGAGAAAGGTGAGAAACATGAAGGGGGTCCGTATCACAAAGAACAGAATGATGGTACCGGCCACGGCACCAAGTGCGATTCCAACATCCCGGGCGCAGACCGGAAGCTGATTTCCGTGGACGGTCTGAGACCGACTGGCTTTCTGGTGACAGTTGAAATCCCCGAAGAGATAGACTCCGGCAGCATAAGGATTGTATCGTGCCATATCAACCCACTCATCCCCGTAATCCACCCAGTTGGCATTGGCATCCAGATCCTCCACGGTGTGCGGCTCCAGGGAAAGGGGCGCAAGGAAGATAGACACCGCCCAGAAAACCGTGATGTAGAGGATATAACGGGCAATCCGAAAATTATGAAATCTTTCCTTGACAAGGGTGATCAGCCTGTTTGGCATTTAGAGATCTCCCGAAAGGTTCTCCAGTCTGATCCGGTATTCTGCAGAATCCTTATCCCTTCCCAACTCCCCCATTACCTTGATGATTCCTTCCAGCGCAGGTTCGGTCTCCATCATATCCAGAGACATCTCGTAGAATCTCAGGGCGAGCTTGTTCTTTCCCATCTGAGAATAGATCCTCCCCTTTTCGATCCAGGGAATAGCATCCTCGGAGTCAAGGGTGATAAGCTCGTCATAGCACTCAAGGGCCTTAGCATTTTCATCGATCTTCTCGTAGTTCAGGGCAAGATTGTACCAGTAGAGGCTGTTCGTGTCGTCATGAAGACAGGCCTTTTCACATGCCTCAGAAGCACCCTGATAGTCTCCTTTTTCCCTCAGTGACATGCATTTAATGCTCCAGGCCTCGGCAAGCTCCTCTCTCTTCTCCAGCACTTCATCGACAAGGGTAATAGCTTCATCATACTTCCCCATGAGATAGAGGGCCCTGGCGAGCCTGACGTGGTTCAGGGGATTGTGCTCATCCATTGCTTTCGCTTTCTTAAAACACACGGCGGCCTCGGAGGGATCCTCCAATTCCAGATAGATCTCACCTCTGGCCACCCATCCTTCCACACTTTCGGGATTGGACTCCACACACACGTTCACAAGGGAAAGAGCCTGCTCTTGATCCTCGGTATCAAGGGCGATCTTGGCTTTTTTCACCAGGGCTTCCGGGAAATCCGGATTGATGAGAAGAGCGGTATCATAGGCCTTCATAGCATCCTCAACGAGTCCGATGGAGTAAAGCGCATTGCCCTTGTCCACCCATGAGATCTCAGTCTGCGTTTCGGTTGCATTGAGATCATAGCACTTAATCCCCTCATCGTAGAATCGAAGAGCATCCTCTGGTTTGTTCATGGTTTCATACATGTCACCGGTATCCATCCAGACCTTGCATTCCATGGGATTCAGGATCAGGGATTTTGAATAGTAATCCTTTGCCTCCTCGAATCGCTTCAGCTTTGTGAATATCCGTGCCTTCTCGGCATACGAGGGGGCATGCCTCGGATTGAGTTCAATGGCCATTTCGAGGTTCTCCAGGGCGTCATGGAGATGCCCCAGGGCATGAAGCGCCTCTGCCTTTGCATGATAGGGATAATCGAACTCCGGATTGAGCTCGATGGATTTATCGTGATAGAAAATGGCCTCGTCGTAGCGATGAAGATAGTTGAGAGCGTTCCCGATGTTGTTCCAGGCGATCTCGTAATCGGGATTCACCTCGATGGCCTTTTCGAAGAACTTGATGGACTTCAGGAAGTATTCCGTTCTATGACCCAGCCGTCCGATGTTGTAGAGGGAGTTTCCCTTGTTGTTCCAGGCAACCTCATCATTCGGGTTGATCTCCAGGGCCTTGTCATAACAGGCCGATGCTTCTTCCAGGACATCCAGAGCGTGGAGCGAATATGCCTTATTGTACCATGCAACGCTGTAACTGGGATTGATGCCGATGGCCTCATCGTAACATCGGATGGCCTCCCTGCGGCGTCCGATCATGAAATAGGAGAACCCCTTGTTGTTCCAGGCAGTGAAGGAGTTGGGATTCAGTTCGATGACCTGGTCATATTGCTCAATGGCCTCGAGGAACATGCCTGCCGCATAGAACGCATCCCCCTTTCTGAAGTAGGCGTTCTCGTTTCCAGCATCAAGCTCGATGGATTTATCGTAAGCTTCAACTGCGCTTTTCAGCTTTCCCTGGGCTTCCAGGATATTGCCTTTCTCATTCCAGAGATTCGATGCTTTGGGATTGAGTTCGATGGCCTTCTCGATATGTTGCATGGCCTTCTTGTATTTGCGTTTAGCGAAATAGATCCTGGCAAGATTGGTATACGGGGGTTCATATGCGGGATCAATGGACAGGGCCTTGTCAAGTGCCTTCAGAGCAGGTGAAAAATCCCTGAGGTTCCGGAGTGTATATCCCAGGTTGTTCCACGCCTCACTGTCATTGGGAGATAGTTTGACGAGTCTCTCGAAAACTCCCTGTGCTTCCTCGAAATCGCCCCTGGCGATCAGGGTCAGACCCACGATCTTGAGCTGTTCCGGATCATTTGTTGAGGTGTCCAGTTCGTAACTCAGGATATCGGGCTCTTCTTCTGAATCTTCCTGTTCGCCTGTTGAGGATTCCTGGGAATCAGCGGTCATGGTTTGGCTCGTAGCATTTTCATTATTTATCTTTTCCCCTTGCCCCTCCCCTGAATTCGCGTTATTGGAACCGTTCCGCATTTCCCCCCCCCCGCCTCGTATATATTCTCGTCGTATGGTCGTTCCGCTGCTTCTCCTCTTTTTCCTTTCCCTCAGTGAACTGGACCTACCCTTTCCCCTCCGACGGTTCGGGCACCTCTATTCCAATCCTTTTTGCGATCTTCAGAATCTTTTCAGCACGTTTGATCACCGGAATATCGATCATCTTTCCCTTCAGTACGGCGATACCGCTTCCTTCGGTCCGCGCCATTTCCGCAGCATGGATCACCTCCACAGCATGCCGAATTTCCGCCTCATTGGGATTAAAGACATCGTGTATAACGTCTATCTGATCCGGATGAATAGCACCTTTCCCGTCGAATCCCAATCGCTTCATCCTCCCGGTATCCCTGTGCAACCCCTCCAGGTCCTTCACATCCGCGAACACGGTATCCAGGGCCTGCTTTCCCGCTGCCTTAGCCGCCATGACCAGCATGCTCCGGGCAAGAAGGATCTCTTCCCCCTCCCTGCTTCTGACAGCCCCGATATCACGGGTGAAATCCTCGCCCCCGAAGGTCAGCGCCTCCACAGCCGGGGAACATGATGCGATGGCGTGAGCGTTCAGAATACCTTTTGCGGTCTCGATGAGCGGGAGTATCGCGATCTTCCCAGTGTTGCCGAAGGAAGCGATCAGTTGCTCCAGAGCTTCGATGTCCTTCACTCCCTCGCATTTCGGCAGCACAATACCATCCACTTCCCCACACTTCGGAAGCACGATGCCAACAGCCTCCGTAGCCAGGATGGCTTCCAGATCCTCCTTCCCGTACACATCAAGAGGATTTATCCTCACCAACCGTTCAGCTCCCCTGAAATCCACCTGCCGCAGGGCCTGGGCAACCATGATCCTCGCCGCGTCCTTCTCCTCAGGCGGAACGGAATCCTCCAGGTCAAGAATGACAGAATCCGCCCCGAAACCAGGTGCCTTCAGGATCATCCTTGGTCGGTTCCCGGGAATGTAGATCCGCGAGCGTCGAAGCCGCTCCGTGTTTGCTGTCCCCCCACTCTCACCCGTTCCCCTCCTACCAGCTCTCCCACCTGCTCCCTCCACCGCATCACCGGTGGTTATCTCCTCAGTTTCATGCCTGGTCCCATCATCTAATCTGTCGATGCCACAAGCACGGTTCAGGGCAGTTATGACCCTTGATCGAACAGCAAAGTCAGGGGCTCCCCTGTCCATGATCTCAACCCTGATCCCATGCACATGATAATAATCGACAACATCAGCAATGATCCCCCGGATACTTTGGGAATCCGTGGTTTCCACTGTGGATATGAGTTCTATGTTTACTCCCTCATCAGAATCCGAAGGAAGAATCCGGACGATGATATCCTCTCTGTCATCCAGTCCTGCAGTAGCCGGGCGGATGAAGGTTCCATTTTCCTGGGGTATGGGCTGGAATCCTGTTCGGTCGTTAATAACATTTGTCCAGATACCAACCTCTGTAAGCTGTAGGTCCCAATACCTGACAAGAAAGTCGCCTTCGGCGACAACTTCTCTCTTTCAAGGGTCTAATTCA
>CAZTGJ010000277.1:0-4567 GCA_964613025.1 uncultured Thermoplasmata archaeon
CGGTGAATGTGAACAAACCGAACTGGTCCTTGCTGTTGTCGTTCTGTATCCTGTCGAGCTCGATTTTTCCCTCACGGAAGTTGTTCAGTACTCTTTCTATCTCTGCCTCATCATCTATCCTGGGGTCTATCCACAGATGCGGTATAATGAACGGTCGCTCGGGGGTCAGTCCGGCCATGATATCCGGGATATCAATGGGGCCCAGGGGCCAGTTCTCCTGCATCCATGATTGCTGTTCCGGCGTGGCCACGGTGTATTTCAGGAATGGGTAGAGGGCCTGGGACAGGAGTTCTATGGGGAACGGATTGAGTACTTCTTCCCGTATCTCCTTTCTTCCATAGTCCTTGCTGCATTGGGCGAAATGGTGGTTGCTCAATGGGAACAGCGCGATCCTTGAGGAAATGAATTCATAGGACTGATCGCTCTCCCTTTCTTTGATTACATTGTCAATGGCTTCCCGACAATTGGATGGTATACGAAAGTAATCTGCTCTTGACGCGCTCCGGGTGATCTGTCGTGCGACCTTCAGGAGTTTTCCCATGTTCGGAGCCACGGTCCTGGGTCCCCGCAGAGAGAGGGAGTTCCGCCTGGGAAGTACCGTGAACACCCAGAATATCGTTGACATCGGAAGGGCATAGGCCAGGTGTTGGATCACCTCGGGAGTGAGACCACCCCCAGTGCCACCGTCTGCTGTATGGACCACAACCACGATTGCGGGGCCGATATCCGAGATGGGTTTGTAGAGTTTCTCTGCAAGTGTCTTGGCTACGTTATCATTGAGAACAGCCTTTGCGGCTCTTCCCGGTCTACCGCCAGCACCACGGGACATACCACGTGCAGCCGCCGAGAGCGATATTTTCTGTTCCTGGGGGACATTCTCGAAAAAACCTTTCCGGGTGGGATCGGCGCTGGTATCCACGATAAACACATGTGGTTTCTCTGAATTCGCCCGGATTGCCTTTGCCAGACAATTGTATCGATCCACCATCTGGTAGTTCACGATCTTCTCCAATCCGTCAGAGATTATTCTTGAACCGCCTCCTCCGATACCGACAATGACGATCGATGGTATATTCTCTTCATTAGCAGCGGGATCATCCATGTAATCTTCTCTCCTTGTAGTATTCGAATAGTGTTTTGCGTTTCTGTCATCCGATTACCCTTCGATTCTACTGACGATCCTGTTCGAAGGTCCGGTCATGTTCGATCGATAGCTGACATCGTTGCAGACAATCCGTGATACGTAAGAGCTTATTAACATTTTCCGTTGCTTCTGGTTTGCACATCTGGTTAGACCGAGCACCACAGTGCGCCAGCGGACAACGGTGGCTCTATGACTTGTAACAGCAGCAATATCTGTGGCCGCCGTTTCGCCCCCCTGCTCCCGCTTTCCAGAATTCGTTTTGTCGTCGTCCCGTTCCCCCCCCCGCGCCTCGTTTTGAAGTCGTAGTCGTGGTTGTTGTGGTCGTAGTAATCGTAATAGTCGCAGCAGTCGGATTATTGATCGTGTTAGTACCGGTGGCGGTGGGGGGGGGTGGGGGAGTGAGCATTTATGCGAGGTGCAAATGACACGAAGAGTCGTCAAGGAGTGACAACTTGTTGTCGATCCGGTTGAACGCATAGCGCTCGATGAGGCATGAGCACCAAAGGTGTGAGGGCAGGTTGAACCCGGAGGGGTCGACAAGGTATGAGGTGCAAGGCACCAAGGACCGGAAGAACACGAAGTGTTCGTCAAGGAAGCACTCAATGAGGGTAATGGAACGTAGTGACATTGTGGGAAAACATAAGTGGGGGGAGGTAGTGGAATAGAATGACACTGTGGGATTATTGAATGGTGGGAGGTGGGGATGCGCTAGAGAAAGCGACAAGGAAAGGGGGCGTGCAAAAATATTGACCACGTGATGAAATTTCCCTGCGAATTATTAGTGCCGAAGTTAAACAACTACCGCTGGGTTATAGATGCTCACCGCTTCTCATCTCATGTGTGATTGATTGTTCATGGAACGAGCTAACGGGTTCGATCACAGAATACAGTTTTTCCTTTCCTCTCATCTCGTATCGTATCTTCCCTTTCTCGATCAACGCATCTACAAGTTTTGAAACTGTATTTGGGCTAACCTGCATGATTTTCGCTATCTGTTTCCTGTTCAGCCGGGGAACCTCCAGAAGTATCTCAGATAACCGCTTCATCTCTCCCTCCACTTCCGGGATTTTATATCTCTTGGGATAGTACCTGAGTAATCTTCCGTCTTTTCTTGATTTGATCGTATTGCTTTTTCCAAGCACGTCGAGATGATAAGTCAATTTGTTGTTGCCAAAACCAAGATCCCGCTTGAGGGTGTTGTAATGAGATCCCGGATTCATGGCGAGATATCCTACAATCATACCACGTGGCACCGAATCCTCAACAGTATCTTTCCTTATGCGGGAATACAAAAAAATAAAAAGGGAGAATAATTTGAATCTCCCGGGTTCATAGAATCTCAGAGCAGCGAAAACGGAAACCATGCCTCCCGCCGCAAAGCCAAGTCCTATTGCTGCTGGAGGCACATAGGGAACCTCAAATCTGTCATCTCCTGATTCCAGACGCCCCTCTATCGTGACAGAATCCTGAACCTCCCCGTGGATTACGGACGTTGCCGTAATCGTCACGGTTATATTTTCCGTCTTATCCTCACCATTCTGGCTGTCCCCTGTGTCCTTTACAACGGAAAGGAAAAAAATCCTGTAAGCTCCCGGTTGCAGTGATATGTTGCCAATTGCATCCAAAGACACCTTCCAACCGGAATAATTACCACCTATGGCAAGGGTATAGGTGTCATTGAACTCACCGGTATTCATCACTGTTATTGCAACGATTGTTACATCCTTGTCATCGAGAGCTATCCGACTCTCACTGGATGTGAGTTCTACACTGGAAGCCTCTTGATCTTTCATCAATTCCATTGTATACTCTTTGGATTCCCCCTCCGAAATCATCACTATTTCAAGCTCCCAGAACCATGAGTACCCTTCCTTATCAGCGGTTAGAGTATAATTTCCAGGTTCCACTTCCCGTTCGTAGTATCCGTTTTCGTCAGTATACGCCGTATAGATGATGGAATCACCATTGGATATATGCACCACGGCGTTCATGATAGGCAGATCCGTGTCCTTCTCCAAGATAGATCCGTAGAACTTCGTTGTATCTTCCTTTCCGATCCAGGGATCGAACTCCACACTATCCGACACGTTATCTCCTTTCCCGTCCGGGTTTCTGGATGGATGATACGGTCCTGTATCATCACCCCACCAGTTGTTCGTAGCGTTTGTCACCAAACTGCTGTTGTCCATAACTTCAATACCATATTCCCCGGTATTCCGGATATCATTGAAATGGATCGAATTGTTTATGGAATTGGTATCAATACCAATTCCTGCTTCCTTATTCGAGTAGATTGAGTTCATTTCGATGACATTATCCTCAGAATCTTTTATCAGGATTCCATAATCGTTATGGGAACAGTTATTGTTAAAGATCCAATTGTTATCCGATCTGATCTCTATCCCGGCACACATGAAGTTGGTAATGTTTGTCATTCTGAAACTACTGATATTACATCCGTCCGCCTGGATAATAACCAAGGAGGGTCCGGTCTCTGCCAAACCGACCAGACCTGTACCATCAATGATAGTATATAACGAACCATTTCCTATCAGGTCCAGAGTAATATTTATCCAAACGACTTCATTGTAAGTTCCATCGAAAACACGAATGATGTCTCCCTCTTGTGCAGCATCAACAGCATCCTGGATGTTTGAGTAATCAGCTCCACCGCTGTCATCCACGGTGGTTATTTTTCCTTCGGTTTCCCCTGCAAGCATGAGCAGGAGGACTGCGCTTGCGAATACCATGAGAACGTAGAGAGGTACTCTCTGCATGGATACTCGCCCATTCTTGCGTTTCGGTTTCGTACTGGTTTCTTTAGTGACCATTTTGAACACCGAATGATGGTAGAACAGATTTTGTTATATAAATAGATTGGGATGAAGTTGACTTTCATCCTGCAGAACTCAATGACATGCATCAGCCCTTCTTTTGTCATTTTAGCGGACCTATACAATTGATATCAGTATATTCCTTATAATCAAACTTTGAGACAATCCGGACATCAAACCTCACCCTTATTTATACCCGCGTAAATCCGCAATATTCGTGCAATCCGCGTCCTTGTCGTCATCTCTGCGTAAATCCGTCACCATCTGCGATAATCCATTCCCCACCATCAACGAACCAACCAATTCCAATAAACGGGGGGGAGGGGTGAGGCGGGAGTATTGATACGAGGTCCGGTTGGGTTTGTATGAAGCTGACAAGGCGTTAGGCTGGGGGGAAGCCGAGACTAATTTTAAATAGGAAATCCACGAACCAGACCTAACTGGGCTCGTGGTCTAGTTGGTTATGACGTCGCCTTGACATGGCGAAGATCTTGAGTTCGAATCTCAACGAGCCCACCACGCATCTTTTTCTTCAAACTTGACTTTGACAGTTATAGGTGCCTAATGGAAAGAATATTGATATGGTCGT
>CAZTGJ010000278.1:0-4505 GCA_964613025.1 uncultured Thermoplasmata archaeon
ACATTCATCACTGATTCAATTAAAAGTATACTTATTTAAGTTCCCGACTATATATAAGGCATTGGGCATAACGAAATATGAAGACTCAGATATGTTATAGAAGGTGATAGAATGACACGATCTGATTTCGAATTGCGAATCAGTGTGATGCTGATGATGATCACCACGGTGTTGCTGCTTGCAGTGGCGCTGGCAATTGTGAGTGAGGAAGCTGAAGCTACAGAACTCAAATGGACATATGATGACTCGGAATCGAGTGATCATGTGGTGCCGGTAATTTCCGAAAACGGTGATTTTATTGCCACGATTCACAATGGTGGGACCGATTACCTGTATCTGTTTTCGTCAGATAGTTTAACTCACTTGTGGAAACATCCATTTCCATCGAATACTTGTTTCTATTATCATGCAATATCTTCAGATGGAAACTACGTTGCAGTTGGTTGTACGAATAAAGATAACTCCGACACAGGATACATTTACCTGTTCGAAAATGGTGAATCAGATCCAATCTGGACATATGAAACCGAAGGCAGAGTGGCATCTCTTGCTTTTTCCAATGAGGACCATGCTCCACATTATCTAGTTTCTGGTATCTATGGGAGCACAACAAAGGACATTATTTTGTTTGCAGATGGAGGAGATGGATGGGGTTCTGGTGACAAAAATCCTGTAAGATTCTATGATACAGATGATTCCATAGCTTGGCATAGTGGTATATCGATTTCCTCTGATGGAACTTACATTGCGGCGTGTGATGACACAAAAGTATATCTCTTCAGCAAGGAAAGTGATTCTCGGATTCGTGTATGGGATACTGAGTATAATGCCAGTTCAGTCGATATGTCCTCTGATGGTCAATTTATTGTTGTTTCCGATGAGGATCCATTTTCAAACCTCCAGATGAAAAACTATAAATCGTTGTATCCATTCATCGGCGTGGTGAAGCCATGCGTTCGTTGAATCAGTGTGCCAGTGTCGTGTTCATGGTGCTTCTTCTTCTCGGAAGCCTCTCTTCCTCAATCATCAACGCGAGCACTTCTGAGGAGAACATCGGCCCATGGGCACCCGCAACGGTCGAGCTTTCCGACAGCGTCAGTGCACGAACCCCTCTGGGTGACGTGGTTCTGACCGGATATGCAGCGAACTTCACTGCCACCGAGAACATGGCCGCTGTCGAACGGGACATCCTCCTTCCCGTGGAGAGCCTTCCTCGTGACGAGAATTTCATCCCGAGAAGTTATGACAGCCAGTACTTCGTTGCTTGGCTCGAATCCGATGAGACCACATGGGAACCCCATTCCCATCTCATGAACGATGCACATGCCCTGATGTGGCTGAAGGCCACCGAGAGTGGGGTCATCGGACCAGAGCCGGGTTCGGTCCTCAGGTCGGGTCAGCAGTACGGATTCCTTGCTGCCCATGGCACGATCACCAGCAGCTCACCCACCTATCTTCCTGATGGGGAACTCACGGGAGATCCTTTCCTTGAACTCGCGGGACCGCTGGTCACGGAGACACAGGGGGTCTCGAACACCGGTGCGTCAGACCTTGGTGGTGTGGTGGTCTCTGGATTCATGGGATTCTCCGGTGGTGATTACTCGGTGAATGAACTTGGCGAGGTGCGGATCACCCAGGACTTCACCCTTCCCGAGATCGCAGCCAGGGCAGGGGATAACTTTGCTTACACGTGGGCATGGATGCGGCCGGCCGATACAGAGGTGCAGGTGGGCTTTGGCATGGATTTCAAGGCACGGACCGCAACTGCACACGTGAACGTTACGGACGGGTATTTCAAACAGGCCCGTGAGATCCCAATGCAGGATGGATTCATTCACCGGTACTGGGGAGTGGTCTTCTCACTGTACCTCTACTTCTATCCGCCTCATCAGGGTGCAGATCAGGGACTCACGCCCCGCTCCAGATTGATTTGGCCCTTCGACCCAGACACACAAGGGGACCTGGTTGCAGGGGGGTCGGACTGGGAGGAACGATGGTCGGACCTGTCAGGGGGACTTGCCGTGGAACTGTCAGGGGATAGGGTCATCAGGTTCCATGAAGGAAGTGGACCTGAAGAAACCACAACAGAAGAGGCTGCAGAGGGTGACGAAGGAGAAAACTATGGGGACGGCAATGGAAACGGCGATAGCCATCTCACCGGTGCCGGAGTGCTCTCCTACAATCTCACCACGAACTATCTGGGTCAGGACCTCGTGGCACTGACCAACATCACTCCTTTCGGGTCGAATGAGTCCCTGGTGGATGCCTGGGGATTCTCATCACTCCAGATCGAAGGTGAGGACTACCCGCTGACAAGCGATTTGCTCGTAGACCATTCCGCCCAGACCGGAGTCTGGGTATTTGGTGTTTCCATCGGCTGGATCTGGGTTTCCCCAATCATACAGAACGGCGGCGATCCTGCGGTGAAGTCAGACTCATGGTGGTGGCTGTACTCCCCGGGAGGTGCCACTGCCGGACTGGTGTTCAAGATCCGGAACGAGGTCCTTGTCTTCGCAAAGATCATGATACGCCCCAACGAAGGCTTTGCCGATATCGTGATCCAGGCAGGGGCCTACACCCTCGATGGGGAAGAGAGAGAGATGAAGCTCTGGCAGCATATCGACCCATCCGTCGAAGGGAATGTTGTATATGCTGATACACCCCAGGATGAAGAATTTGGGCCCATGCCCACAGGGACGGGAGGTGTCTCCGAACACGTACAGGTCACTGGTGCCGACGGCCGTCGGGTCCGCTGGACTCCGGAGGACGAAGGAGGCGTGTTCTGTCTCGTGGATCACGATGAATTGGCGCCGCATCCGGCCCAGGAGGCGGATGGCGAACCGATCACCGACGTGGACATCAGGTTCTATACCGAACACCGCAACTTCGGAGAGGAGTATTATCGCGCATATGCCGTGTATGCGAATACCCAGTTCAGGATTACCTGGGGAGGGGATGAACCGATCTACGATGTTTCAATCGAACTGCCAAATAAAACCGACGAGGTCGATCCGGATGGAACCCTGAAGGTCAGACCTCTTGTCACGAACGGAGGGGACACACCCATCGCCTTCTATGTCTGGCTCACAATGGACGGAAACCCTGCCGTCTCCTCGGTCAGGAAACTTGCTCCTGGGGAAACGATGGAGGTTCCACTGGAATTCGATCTCGGTCAATTTGATAGGGACGGCATGAATACCACTCACCACTGGAATAATTTCACCATCGAAGGACGACATACGGTGAGGGTTGAGGTATTCCCGCTGGGAGCAGAGGATGGAAATACCGATGACAATGCAGTTTCATTCGAGCTCCAGGTTGGGGAAACCGATGACGACGGATTGTTCGGGGATAGTGGTGGGTCGTTCTGTGCATTGATCGTCCTCATGATTGTGATCATGATCATTGCTGTGATCCTTGTGATGAGAAAAAGAGAGCAAGAGAACGATGATTATTACGATGTTGAAGAGGAATCCGGAGATTGGGACGATGATGACGAGGAGTACGATGTGTGAGGAAATCATGCGACGACCCCCTAGGGTGATGCAAGGATGAAATGCAACAACTGCCACCTGATCTATCCGGAAGACCGGATCTTCTGCACAAACTGCAGGATCGATCTCCCGAACAAGCTCGTCAAGCTGAAAGAGCTGGCCTGGATGCCGCTCTTCCTGATCGGCCTTCCTGGGATGTGGGGATTGTCCAACCTCATCGTTCTCATTTTCTTCGGCAAGGACGAACATGTTGCAGCTATCCTCGGATTGATCGTGATCAGCCTCTGGTCGGCGTACATGTATGCTCACATGTACAGGGTGTTCACCCGGAGCCTGTTCGCATCGTGTAATGGCTGTCATACTGATGACCTGATCCCGATCCACATCTGCCCCCGATGCGGGGGAATGGATGTGAGGACGGAGCTGCGAACCCATGGGATCGCTCTGGCATCTGGACTTGTGATCATGTGGCTGGCCTTCGTCATCGGTATTTCTATCTTCAATGAGATGGACAGCAGGCAGGTTGCGAACGAAATGTGTTTCCTCCTCACATCCATCATCACCGTGATCATCGCGATTCCGCTCATTCTCAAGTTCAATGCATACGGATCCGGTTCCCGGGTGGTGGCGAATGGATTGCACAAGGGAACATTTGAACCTCCATGGGACCGAAGAATGGGTGGTGAGGTGGAGACAGGGGAAAGGGGAGGAGGAGAAATGAATGGAGGGGAAAAAGGGGGAGAAAAAAAGGAAATTAATGGAGGAGGAGGGGGAACCAACCGACCCAGCGATGATAATGGAATCGATGGTCCACCCTCTGGCCGGGAGCCGATCTTCAGAGGACCGGATGGAAGATGGAAATGATTGGTTAGGCATAAGAACGTGACAATTACACCGTGGTACAGCATCGCTAGCGAATATTGGACAAATCGAAACTGATAAAAGGCATAATGGAATAATCCACTCAGATCAGCCATTTCGATGGGGTGGGGAACCATCGTCATAAAAGGA
>CAZTGJ010000279.1:0-4505 GCA_964613025.1 uncultured Thermoplasmata archaeon
TGTGCTGTCCCTGGGTGGAGGAGCCGGGATTCCAGGGACAGTAACCCCGACTCCAGGTTTCATCTCGTGAAAAGATGAGCGTGAATGTGTGATGATCATTTTGAGATTCCCTCCTCGAAGAATTCTAAGAACGCCCACACCCCGATAACGGTGATGATGAGTGCTCCCATGATGATGATAATCAGAATGTTCGATGAGGTGTGTGACGAGGAGTCGGATGCCGGGCCGCCTCCCCCAAGCCCATTCCCGCCGCCGCCTCCAGACGGTGAACTCACCGAGGATGATGGGGTCGTGGTCAGGGTTGAGAAGTAGGAGATAGGACTTGATCCGTTGTAGCCCAGAATCTCACAGGTGGCGTACCAGGCATAGTTTGCATGATTCCACGCTAATCCGGACCAGTTGACCTGGAGGGTCCCGTCACCTGCGGTGGATCCGATACCGATGACAGAGTCATCCTCCGCATCGAAGAAGGTAATGTTCGCCGTCAAACCCTCAATGTTTGAAACGGAAACAATGAGGTTCGCCCACTGCTGGTTCTTGATGCCCGAGTTGTTCCGTGGAGAAACGATCTCGGGGGTGATGACCAACGTCCAGTTGATCTCCAAAGTGCCGGTGTTCACGGATCCCGCTAACGGATCGATGTACACCCAGCCTCCGTTCTTCCCCCACTCCGGATGGCTGAGGTTTACGGTATAGCTCTCGTTGCCGTTCGCGTATGATTTTTCAGCCACCTGAATGAATCCACCTTCCAGATGGAAATCCTCCAGATCGAAGAAGTAGGAGCTGGTGGCTCCAATGAGAAAATGACCGTGATAGTTACTCTCGGGAAGGTAGGTGATCGCCTCTGATGAGATCGTAAACTGGACGGTGTCCTCCCCGTTCGGGAGCTTTACCTGGAATCCAAGCTTGAAGTTGTTCTCCACTGTTCTCCACTTTACATCATGCCGGGTATCGGTCTTGTTTGCGGCAAACTCAATATGGAAAAGGTTCGCTCCTGATGAGTGCTTGAACGAGATCTTCTTGGCCGGCTTCTCCTTGGTTTCTTTCTTGGGTTTTGTATACCCGATCTCCTCGTCATCAAGCTCACACACCATGCTCCGAGCTCGGTCTTTCGCAATCTTCGTCTTCACTGGATTATGCGAGTCGTTCGTCGAGATTGACATGTTATAGTTTCCGGGAATCCAATCGGACACCGAAAGATTGCTGGTATCCCACAGCACCTGGTGCAGCTCTCCAAACTCAGTCCAGTCCGTGGTTCCGGAGGCCATCAGGGTTCCGTTCGATGCATAGATGGCATACTGGATATCATAGACGAACGACATGTCAGATACCGTGATATTGATCAGAAAGTCAGGAGTCGAGGTTCGATCCCAGGTTGCATTCTCTGCAAGCGAGGACTCGATGATCGGAGCCACGGTATCAACGTAGGTGTTCCCGGTCCAGTTTACACCAAGGAACGTGAACGCCTGGCTGCCGGAATTATTACAGTTGGATACGTTTGCGAAGATCACCACCCAGTCGTTCAGCTGATCTACGTTAAGGTGCCATCCTGAGGGTCCGGTGAGCACCGCCATGTTCTCGAACGATCCATCAATGTCAAGGTACGTGTTATTCGCCTGCAGGCCGATGGTTGTCTGAAAGTTAAGAACTGTGCCATCATTCATTATGAGACGAGGTGGATTCCCACTCCTGTCCTGATCCGTCAGATACTCGATAGAATCCACGACTATTGAAGTGTTGGTGCTGAGGGTTATATCGTTCCCCTTGGTGGTGATACGAGTGAGATTGATAGCTCCCTTAAAGTACGAGGTACCCCCGATCCCTAGGGATAGGGTCCCGGGTCCCTGAAGGATGGTCTCAGGATCCATGTCGATCCCGTTGTACGAGATGGTCCAGGTGAAGCCATTAAGATCCAGGGTGCAGCCCGGATAGTTCAGAGCTAAAGTCGAGTACCCGCTACAATTCCCGTACAGGATGTACTTTTCCGTCTCATTGACAAGGTTTGTCCGCACTCCGTTGTCTTCAGTGACCCAATTGATCCACTGGAGGCCAACGATCGGCATTCCAGCGTACTCAAACTGGTTGCCTCGAATGTTCCCAAAGTATGCCTCGTTCGCTCCCCGGATGCGGAACTCCCCCGGACCATGCAAGGAAAACTCCTTCAGGTTCGATCCCGACCACACATACCCACTAGTGGAGTCCGTCCCGAGGGTGAACGTGAGATTATCCCACAAATGCATCTCGGGGCTCCCGATCCTGGCAAACGGCTTATCGGGAAGCTGAGAGCTGTAGTTCACCCAGTGTTCGATCGTGATATTCTCGTAGATGTTCAGAGCTGTATCCCAGATGAGCAGGTCATACAATGCTTGCCCCCCGGGGTACAATGAGACAGACGTACCCGTTATGTTGATCACACTGGTCCCCTGGTGGAAGGTCGCTGTCTCGTTGATCCTGAATGACGTGGATATTCTGTTCTCTCCCTGTGATGGGTAGTACTCAGCGCTATCATGAACAACAAGTGTTCCGAGATTATGAGGACCAGAGAGGGATCCGTGGCCCCACGTTCCGTGCACGTTGAACGTGCCGTCCACCTGAAGGGTTGCATCATTCTGAGATAAATATGCGCTTGCGTTCGGTCCGATGGTCAGGTTTCCCAAGAATTGGTTGGGACTGATGCCCGTCAATACGAGCGTTTGATTCCCGGTATACTCCATGTTCCACACGGATCCCGCACCGGACAGATCCGTAAGGATATTCGTATCCTGCCAGCTGGAGATAATAATGTCCGAGGTGGTGGTCATGGAGCCATCGTTGTCCACACTGTATCCGTTCTCATCGAGGCCGGTGATAAACATCTGGCCCGAGGTATGCGTATAAGTTCCTCCTCCGTTGATGTCAAGGCTCTTATGCTGAATCTGAGCGGAATCGTTCGCTACAAAGGATCCGTTCACCACACAGATATCCAGTGTTTCGAAGGTGTAATCGTCGGAGTAGAGCGTACCGTCCAGATAGAGAGATCCTACATCATCGTTGTAGGCAACCGATACCTCATGACCGGTGTTAATGACAGCCGTATCAAGCGAGCCAGGAACGCCAGCACCGCCCCACACTGGAGCAGAGTTCCAGGGTCCACTCTCAGTCGTTGAAAAGACGAGGCCAGTCCCGTTGTAGGAGAAAAGGTACCAAAACGAGACGCTTATCAGAATGGCAAGGAGAAGAATTCGCAGTATGGATTTCATGATTTGTTCACCTCCCCTCCATACCATATTTTCATGATGAAAACGATCAATGTGATGAGAATCATGAAGAACACCAGGTACTGAATATCAGGCGTATTAGAGGTTGAATCCCCGTATCGTTCCCTTCCCAAACCAGGAGGCGCGGATCCTGGTTCAAGTCCACCGGTCAGGAACCTCCAGGACGGGCTGGTGAAGTTCTCTCCACCCACTGAGAAGACCGCGTACCAGGTGTACAGGGTGTCTTTCTCAAGGTTGGTCAATTCGGCAAGGGCTACGGTGTCGTTGGTGATGTTATCTTGCGATCCGATGAACACGCCAGACTCATGGTAGAAGGAAACCGTACCTTCGAAGGTTCCTGCACCATAGACCCGAACTTTCAACAGCGTGGAGGTTAGATCACCATGCAGCTTCGAGTTATTATTTGGGATGACGAGCTCAGGGATGGTTCCCAGCGAAATGGTGTAAGTTTCTGATCGAGAATTGATGGCACCGGTTAACGGATCGATAAGACCCCACCCTCCACCTTTTCTCCACTCGGGATGGGTGAACGAGAGGGTCACATACTCCTTTTCATCGAGAATCCCGTGATCAAGGAGAAGGATCTTCCCGCCGGTAGCCTCAAAGTCAACAGCGTCATAGAAGTACTCGCCATTGATGAGAAAATGAGCGGCACCAAATTCAGGCGAGGTAATATGTTCAATGGAGTCGGCTGATATCCTCATTGGGATAGAGGTCCCATGATCAAGCTTCACCCAGTGGCTCATCTTGAAGTTATCACCGGTCCATTTTACCACGTGCTGAGATCCTTGCACATCAACCAGGAACTCAATATCGAACAGGTCAGATACAAACGGACCCGCCTTCTTGAATTTGATCGTATTCGTTTCCAGCTTCTCGGATTTCTCTTTCCCGGATGGTTTCCCGATCAATTCTCCTGCAAGATCACAGAGCATGGATTCCGCGTTCTTCTTGGCCTTTGAACTCGTCGGAGGATTATGAGCATCCGTTGCTGTGTAGTTGATGACGAGCGTTCCATAGCTGAGATCATCGACAGAGCGGGAAAGATTCCATCGGTATCCAGCAGTCTCGCCAAAGGTTGAGGCGTTGATCTCCGAGCTGAAGATCATGGACCCGGTATGATCAGAGATGGTTACGTTCATACCATAGAGGAAGGACATGTCCTCAGCTGTCCAATCCAGATGGAGCATGTCGTTGAACCTTGTGTCTACGAACAATCCTTCAGTGACGTGATGGCTCGTGATGAGT
>CAZTGJ010000280.1:0-4495 GCA_964613025.1 uncultured Thermoplasmata archaeon
TCAAGTCAATGAGCCGGAAGGCTCAAATTGCACCCGAAGGGTGCTTTTTTTTGAAATATTTTCTTTTTCTTAACACTGCCCGCACCGTCATTCCGTTCCACTCCTTATCGACTACTTTTCAATTGAACATTTCATGTCCAATCAACGCTCGGCATACTATGCCTCTCGTGTAGTCAACCGGATCGACAACAAGTTGTCACTCCATTCCGTCGCCTCCCACCTTATCGAGCGCATCCTTTTCGAACACTTCGTGTTCAACAGGTCCTCGGTGCTTTGCACCTCATACACACTCAACCGGACCTCGCATAAATGCTCACTCCCGCCCCGCCACCTCCCCTATAAATAATGGTAATCCAAATTTTATTTTATATTGACCAAACCAACAACTACGAAACGATCTCAGAGGAGGGGAGGGGGAAGGGGGGGGGAGAAGATGCAGGAACAAAGTATTTCTTCTGGGTTGAAATCTGATTCTTGTTCACTCTCTCTGCATGATAAAGAACTCATACCCATAGTAATCCGAGTACTCCCGATACATCCTCTGCTCCTCTTCCTCCATCTGCAGGAGAGCAGCTACTTTTTCATCATCCGGGTACTTTTCTTGCATCCGCACAAACCCTTTCTTCAGATGGTCGTAATAATTCTCCCACCATGATGATTCCGGTAGCGTAAAGTGATCGATAAGCCGGTAGCCATTCGCTTCCACGATGCCGATGTTCTCCTTTACCGTCAAAATGCCGGGGTAGTTCTCTTTCCACCAGTCGAGCAATTCCTTTGGCACATCCTCACGAAGCCAGGCGATATGTGATGCCACAAGGTATCCTCCCGATCTCAGGAATCCTCCCCACTCCTTCAGCCCCTTCTCGAACCCGATAATGTAGATCGCCCCCTCGGACCAGATAAGGTCGAAAGACTCCGGTTCAAAAGGAAGCTCGAACATGGACCCATTCTTCACCTGTATTCGTTGGTTGAGATTCCGTTCCCGAGCAGCTTTCTCCAGAGCATCAAGGAAAGGCTGGTTATTGTCCAAAGCTGTGATCATTCCTCCGGTCTTCTCAGCCAACACGAAAGTTTGCATCCCCGGCCCGCATCCCACATCAAGTATCTTCGGTTTCTCAGGTAGATTGGGAATAGCTGTCAGAGCCTTCAGGGTGCTTTCATTATCCCCAGGCCCCTCCCTTGGATTCCCGTTGTGAAGTTCAAAGAACAATGCCATCATTTGGGTGTCATTCATGAAGTCCATTTCATCTTCAATGGTTCTATCATTCTTTTGATCGTTCATTTTGTTCACTCTCCCCTCACTCCATTCTTTCCTGCAGTTCAGCCAGCTTCTTCTTCGCCTTTTCCAGACCCACATCAGCCTCGATCAATGGCAGAACATCCCAGTCGGCATACGGGTCAAGCGGCAGTTCATTCAGCAGACTATCAAGCTCTTCCCTGGACTCCACATCAAAGACCACGATACCGCCGGTTCCATCATCGAACCCATACACCTCCACAACCTGCCCAGTTTCGCGATGTGCGATGACGGTTTCCCATTCTTTGACAACAAGCTCAAGAAATTCACGCTTCGACGGCAGTACTCGCCCCTCCTTCGGATGGCCGATCACCAGAAACAACATGTACGGTAAAGCACCGGAATCCATTCAAATAGTTATCCCCCATCCCTCCCCCCACCCCCCCGCGAAATATATTTATACCATCGCCTCCCCCTGGAAAACTGGCGTGAAAGCGCCGGGGAAAACATTTGAAAGAGAAAGTTACCTACCATCAGGACCCCAAGAGGGTCGTATATGACCGTGATCGCTGGGATACACTCCGGCAATTGCGGAATGAAGCAGATGAAATCCGGAAGAAACTCCCTGTAACCTCATTCGTCTACGGTTCAGTAGCACGGGGGGATGTACATCCGGGCAGTGATATTGATATCATACTTTTCGAAAGCATGCCTTCCTACATGCTTGAACTAGATCCGGATTTGAACTACCTCTCCAGGGAGATCGTTCAGGCCACTCCCAATGCACTTGTGAAGGCACACATCCATGTTTCCCACAGGATAACCATAACATTTCCCTTGGTACCCATGGCTGACATCGAGCGGGATTTCTATCGGTACTCCGGATGCATTGAGACAACAAAGATGAGCGGCTTCCAGAGAGTGGCCGGAGTTTCCAAGAAACTGGTCCTCGTGGAACCAACTGAAGAGGGGCATATGGAGCGTTCCCTGCTGGACGACCCCCATGGATGCACAAAGATCCTGGGAGTGTCCCATGACATCATCGATGAGCGGGTGCGGGTTCTCACAAGAAGAGACAAAGTGGGGAGGACCGGCGTTTTTCTGAGGGCGGATGTTCCGGAAGAAGAATCCTTCGAGCAGAGATTGAAAGCCATCGCGGACAGCAACAATGTGGTCAGGCGGATGCTGAAACAGCGGGGGTGGCAGTGATGACCGTTCCGAATTCAGATGGGAGAAATCGTATGTACCTCGATCTTCATATCCATTCCGAGAGATCAATGGATTCAAGGATATCGGTCAAACAGATCCTCACTCGATGCATCGAACTGGGTCTCGCAGGATTTGCAGTAACGGACCACGATCAGTTCACTGACGTGCATTGTCCCTATCCCGATCTCCTTGCCATTCCCGGTTCCGAGATCAGTACTGAGGATGGGCATATCCTTGCCCTTGGGATCAATGAACCATTCCCATCATTCATTGATGCAGCCGAAACAATCGATCTGATCCATGAGCAGGGAGCACTAGCGATCGCTTCGCATCCATTCTCATCCAAAGAGGAATTCCCGGGTCTCGGAGATTTGGTCTATGATCTGAAACTGGATGGACTGGAGATTACGAATCCCAAGGGTCACATCGATAATAAGCGGGCGAGGAAAGTTGCAAACACCCTGAGCATTGCAAAAGTGGGGGGGTCGGATGCCCATGACCTCCTTTCCATTGGGATAGGGTTGACTGTTCTCAGAGAACCAGTGGAAACGGTTGACGATTTTCTTGCCGAGGTGCGGGGGGGAAGAACCGACGGTCTCCTCAGGAAATAGCGTATTGATGATCTATTGATAAGCTCTCGATTCACAGAACTCGGGACTTTCAGAATGCCAGCAGATCACTCTTCAGGGAATAGATGGGTTTGATCACCTTTTCCACATTCACCACTTCGGTGATGTCCCGGATGATTCCTTCCGAATCTTTGTAGACCATGGGAGCTTCATCGATGGTCTCTTCCTTCACTGATGTGGACCATACCCCCTGCATTTCTCGAATAAAGTCATCCACCGACAGCTTTCGCTTAGCCTGTTTTCTGCTCATGATCCGTCCGGCTCCATGGGGTGCGGAATAGTTCCAGTTCTTGAGGATCGTTTCATCCTCCACCCCTTTCCCCACGATGATCCCGTCCCGCATGTTCAAAGGAATGACAAGGTCCTTGCCGGCATCTGCTTCGATCGCCCCTTTCCTGATGATCTTCCGGTCCGTTTCGATATAGTTGTGCACAGACTCGATGATATTGCCTTCCGAATAGTTCAGCCCGAGCACATCAAGACATTCCCAGAGCATGAATCTCCGGTTCATCGAGGCGAAGTGCTGGGCGGTGATCATGTGGCGGATATACTCCTCCCCACCGAAATCCATGGGCAGATATTCCAGATCCCTGCCGATCCTGATCTTGAACACGTCCATGAGATGTTTAGCATGGTTCTGCCAGGCATCCGCGATCCGAAGTCCGAAGTTCCGTGATCCTGAATGGATGGACAGATATTTCACCCCTTCATCATCCTGATCCATTTCAATGAAATGATTTCCTCCGCCCAGTGTACCGAGCTGGAGCCTGATATCTTTGAGGTTCGGTTTGGGAGCATCCTTCCAATAGGTCTTGAACTCCTCATGGAACTGCAATTCCGCTTCTTCCTGCTCGAAATCTCTTAGCCAGGGATCGCACTGATCCCCGTACTTGTCGAAGACATCCAGGTATTCTTGATGGTTGAATCCCTGGGGAATTCTCTCCCGAACTTTTACATCGAAATCCGGGAAGTCAACCTCCATGTCCCCAAGCTTGTACGAGATCACCCCACACCCGATATCCACCCCCACCACGTTGGGGATGATGATGTTCGAATAGGTTGAGGTGAACCCGATCACCACACCGGCTCCGCAGTGGTAATCCGGCATGATCCTGACCTTCTCATACTTGAAGGCAGGATGGTCAATGATCTTCTGCACTTGTTCGATTGCATTTTCCTGACGTTCGTCAGTCATGATGATTTTATTGTTTCCGATAATTTTCATTGTTTTGTACTCCTTGTATCACCGGTTAGACCAGTGAAAGACAGGGAGGAAGCGGAAGTGATATTTTCGTTTTTCGGAAGGTGTGGTAGCGCATGATTCTTGTTGAGACAGGGGTGGGGAGGGAAGGCGGGGGGGGAACGGTGATGACGATGACAACCTGTTGCTGCTCCGGATAACGAAGTTGTCAGGACGCAG
>CAZTGJ010000281.1:0-4494 GCA_964613025.1 uncultured Thermoplasmata archaeon
TTATGAAAATGGTTATAAAATCAATGCGATCAATAATTGGTGGGGGAATGTATCCGGTCCTTATCACCCTGATAAGAATCCCAATGGGCAGGGAGACAGTGTCAGTGATGAGGTTACGTTCAAACCATGGCTTCTGTCAAACTTTTCAGTGAAGGATGTTGAACCAAAGGAAGATGATGACTCACCCACTTATGTACCATTCATCATTTCAGGATTGGTGGGGATCTCATTCATAGGTCTTCTTGGAGCATTCTATCTTCGCGAGGACGTCCGCTTCCTCCTCCTCTCCCTTCTCACCGCCCCCCTCTACACCAAGTTGGAAAAGGATGATATTCTCGACCAACCAAAACGACAGAACATCTACAGCTATATCGTGAACAAACCAGGGTCCAACCTCACTCGGCTTCACAAGGAGCTTCCTATCGGTTACGGCACCATCGTTCACCACCTGAAAGTACTTGAACGGGAGAAGCACATCCGCTCGAGGAAGGAGATGGGCAGAAAGCTGTTCTCCCCCACTGGAACAGATTGGGTTGCGCAAAAGGAAAAGATCACGGGGACTGAAACAATGCCTTCTGGAGATGGGGGAGAAGGGGGGAAGGCGCTGAAAGGGGTAGATGGGAACGGGGAGCCGTCAACGCGGGCGGGTGGGGGATTGGATTCGCTCGAAAATCTTTCGAGCGTACCGATGGGCTTACGGATCATCAATTTACTGAAGGAGAATGGACCTGCTACTCAGATTCAAATCACTGAGGCTCTCGGAGTCGGCCACACGACGATAAGCTACAACCTCCGAAAACTGGTGGAAGATGGAAGAGTGGAGAAAGGTGAGGAGAAGCGTGGAGCGATGTACACTTTTATCGACGAGTAAAACATGGTTTTCGCTCCTCTGGAAGAAATATCCAACCATCCCCTTATAGCACTTCTGGCAATAATTCCCCTATAATAACCTCCGCGATCTCCCGTCCTCCGCGAGAGTATCTATCCGACCAGCAAACATTAGTTCCATAACTTTGCGATCCTTTGCGAGCTTGGCGTCTTTGCGAGAAAAATCGATGAGAATCAGGGATCATCTCTTGATCCGGAAGGTGTGCGAACATTTGGGGCACGTAACCTTCTTGATCTTACTGTTGATGAAGATGATCGTCTTGCAGTCCGGGCAGTCGAACCTGAAATTATCTGAGGACGAAGCCATGGGCATAGGAATAGAGGGGGGGGTGGGGGGGTGCTGGTTCGGGGCGGGGAATGTAGGTTGAGGTTGCTGCGAGGGTGGCGCAAATGGAGAAGGTGCCTGCTGTGGGGGGATAGTGGGCGTCGGAGCTAATTTGGGCATATGGCGTGCCTGAATAACAATGGGTCCCTGCTTCTGCTTTCTTGAACGCATGATAATACCGAGGATGAAGAATATCACGGTAAAGACGCCGCAGAGTGGTCTGGGGCCTTCATCGCCTTCGGTTGCAAAGCTTCTGGAGAACTGGACCTCAGCAGATTCACTGCGTTTGTTCTCGAACCGAATAGTGTAATCCCCGCTCTGCTCAAAGTAATGATGATAATCGGTATGAGTGTTGTCTTCCTCGATAATGGTCTCACTGCCATCCTCATTATTCTTGAGCACGACGTTGATGGGGATCGTTGAGTCGTAAGTGAAATCGAATTCTATATCCTCATCTGCAGAGAAATTGTACTCCTTATCGGATTGTCCATCCAGTTGGTAGGAGTCGGAGAAATCGTCATAGGTGTCGTCCTTTTCTAATCCAATAAAGAAGAGGAGGCTGATTATGGCCATTGCTATGAGAAGCGATCCTAGTGATCTGACTGCACTCATTGTTTGTTTCCCTCCTGGAGAAGATGGTGATCTACTTCATCAATAGTTTGTTTGGGCTTTTGCCGTTGTTCTAATGGGGGGGAGGAGGGGAAGGGGTAATCGGATTGGTGGTGGCATTCCGGTAAAGATGAATCGGAATTCGGGAAGGAATCTGTATCAGATTTGGATTCGGGTGACGGTGAATTCAACTTTTGAGGTGGGGGAGGTGAAAACATATCAGTTGTAGCTGAGGGGGTGGGGAGGGGTGCCGAGGATGAAAGGCCGGAGAGGTAAGCGGGAGGGGGCGGGTTTTGAATCCTGGTGTCTGATTGCGGGATTTGCTGTGTCCCATTGATAGCATTATTTTTCAATTCAATCGTGTTCACCCAGACGACTGCTCCGCTGAGAAGGAAGATGAGGACGAAAATAAAACTTAATGTTCGTAGATCATTCGTGTATTCGTTGACCGAGGTCACAGAATAGGAGAGCGGTGTCCCACTTTCGTTTATATTGCTGAATCTGATGAGCACATCCACATCGTCATTGAATATG
The DNA here is from genome assembly GCA_964613025.1 of uncultured Thermoplasmata archaeon. Taxonomy (GTDB): domain Archaea; phylum Thermoplasmatota; class DAOVMN01; order DAOVMN01; family DAOVMN01; genus CAZTGJ01. The sequence continues at coordinate 2,357 of CAZTGJ010000281.1, forward strand.
TACCAGTGTTCGTCGCCGTCAATACGCATTCCATAAACAATGGCCCCAATTTCCAAAACTGTCAAATGAACATCTATTTTATGGTCCGCCTTATAGGAAAGATGGACCTCAGTTCTATCCTCAACATGGAACCGCCGTTCGTGAGAATAACCCGGTGAGTTGTGAGGTTCAAGGTATACCTGATCCTTATATTCGTCCTCAGATTCATTCGGTTGTAGGAAACCAAAACATAAGCAGAAGATGGCGGCTGAAATAAGAATATAATAGTAATATCTGTGTAATTTCACGAGCCCTCCCCCACCCCATTCCCTGAGTTCGCTCTGGACACTTCAAGTTCCAGTAGTTCGGCCAGCTCCTTTATCCCAACATCATGCCGCGCATCGGTGAGAACGGTGTGAATATGAGGGTTGATCTTTTTAACATCCTCAACAAGAAGTTGGGGGTCCACTTCCATTGCTTCGGCAAGGTCGACCTTATTCACAACCATGATGTCTGCCTGGGTGAAGATAGTTGGATGCTTGCGGACCATGTCATCACCCTCGGTGACTGAGATGATCACAACCCGCTTGTCTGAGCCAAGTGGAAAGTCAGCAGGACAGACAAGATTCCCTACATTTTCAATGAAAAGCAGATCGATGTCCTGAAGGTTCAGATTGCCAAGAGCATGTTTGATGAGATGGGCGTCCAGATGACACTCCTTCCCTGTGTTGATGTTCACGGCCTCGATCCCGACTGCCTGGAGCCTCCTGAAGTCATCGTCGCCTGCCACGTCCCCCACCACGGCCCCCACCCGGATCCCCCCGCCTCCAAGGAACGTTCCGAGTTTTTCAATAAGCAGAGTTTTTCCGGATCCAATGGCTCCCAGGAATTCGATGCACCGCACACTACTCCCCTGAAGGACTGTACTGTTGCCGTCGGCAAGTTTTTGATTGGCTCTCAGGATGTCGGCTTCCATTTCATGAACGATCTGATGCATTGTTAATCTCCTGGTAAATTGGATTGGTGCCATATAGATTCAATATGTCTCGTGCCGAGCACGATGTAAAATACCTTTGGATGGTAGTAAATGTTGGTTGCGAATGGTGCTTGAGGTGTGTAGGTGGATGAGTGGGTGGAAATGAAGTCCTATGCGCGCTCAGCCGTACATTGACGGTGGAACCGTGGCCTTCTTCATGGCAGGTTCGGCCTGCTTCTGAAGCTTCTTGATCTGATCCTCGATGATCTCCGCCTCCTTGAAGAGTGGAGAGGGATCGATTTTCTTGAGGAGGGCAACCTTGTCGATGATCTCCAGCATCTTTCCGGCTGCTCTTGCATCTGGATATTGTTCCGATGCCTCGGTGAGAAGGCAGAGCACGTCGATCTCTCTGCGTTTGCCTGTTGTAAGAAGGGTTGCGGTTACTCCGGTGATCGCTCCGTTTGTAAGAGGAAGGATCTCATTAGCCTCGAGCAGGCTTCTGACCCGCTGTGTGCTTCCGATTCCGAATACCGGGATTTCCTTCGAGGATTCCTCCCCGGATTGGAGAAGTGGGATCTCCTGCCCCAGGCCTTCGGGGGAGATGATGATATCGCACTTGTTCTCCTCGAACCAGTCCATGATGGCGTTTGCAATGGGCCTCACCAGCGGGGGAGGAGGCACGAACTCGGAGATGAACACCACGATAATCTGCGGTTCCTGTATGCCTTCCACCGTGGAGACCGTTTTTCCTGCATAGATCCTCACCGGGCTCAGTGGTTCGGACCCGCGGACGATGGATAAGCTGGGAAAGGTGGGTGAGTCCACAACACCTATCTGCCTAAGGTTGAGCGTATTGATGATATAATTTCCAACGATGGTGCTGACGAGGCCAACGCTGGGGAAGCCGTCGATCACGACAGCCCCTTTGAGATTCATTTTTTCCAGTTCATAGATGACTATATCTTCCATAGAATCACAAGGCTTCACATTACTATCTATTTACTAAATTTTTCGGTGGAAAAGGAGAAAAAAATATCGGGCTATGGAATAAATACAGTGTGAATCTGGAAAGTGAGATGAGGTGGAGTGGGGTAGAGTGAAGTGGAGTGAGATAGGTGAGGTAGGTGAAGTGAGATAGGTGAGGTAGGTGAAGTGAGATAGGTGAGGTAGGTGAAGTGAGATA
>CAZTGJ010000282.1:0-4482 GCA_964613025.1 uncultured Thermoplasmata archaeon
TCATCACTCAGGGAATGAAAATCGCACTTACTTCACATGGCTGAACTCTTACGGCTGAATGATCCGGGTGTAAATTTCAGCCTGAAGTCAATACCCATCTCCTTGTGGAGAGTATTCAGACCTGGAGCCAATACGTATACTCATGGGAGAGAGAATAATCGTTTCCATTATCAGCCTGTCCGATGGTGTGCGGGTTGGTGTACCACTGATCACCACACTCCCCGCATTCCACGGTGACATCGAAGAATCCCAGAGATCCCGTGGGTCCGGGCTCACCTTCAACGATCAACTGCAGCTCGATGATCCCTTCCTCACCATGCTCATTGGCAACCCATTCGGACTGCTGAACTTCACCCCAGGGAGCTTCCACGGTCAAACGGAATTCATCAGGATCGTTGGTTGCAAACGGCTCGTCATCCTCGTCAAACCAAGACAATGTGAAATTGATCATGAAGATGCTTTCTATCCCATGCCAGTAGGAATAGGTATGCTGAGAGTTCTCGTCCAGATATCCGTCATCCCTCTCCCCGTCCTTGGTCATAGGAACCCAGGGTCTTTCTGCAGCCTCTCCCACTTCTCCCCCGATACTCAGGTCACTGGCAAAGGCGCCGAAGGAAACCGCGATGAGTATAAGTACGACGAAAGAAGCGATGATCCCCTTCATGGGAAGATTGTCGTATCCCCCTGAACTCAGCGTGGCAACCGGAAGCAGGGGTCGCTCCTCGAAAATCTGCGCCTCATCCCCGGTGAGCTTCAGCCCACCAATGATCTCCTCACGGTTCACGAAGATGAAACCGGATATAGTGATGACTGCGATCAAGGATATGATGAGAGGATAGAAGTTGTACACGAAGCTGGTCTCCATTTTCGTTCCCTCGAGCCAGGCGAAGAGGGATGTAAGTTCGTCCCCAATCCCCCCAGCACCCCGAATCCAAGACATGTTCGAAAGCAAGACCAGAAAACTGAGAAGGGAGATCAAACTCATGGATCCCCAGTACAGGATGGTGAAATACTTTCTCTTTCCAAAGTTGTGAAGGGTCATCCCAATAGAGGAAAGCAGCCCGAGCAGGACAAAGACCTCGAAGGCATTGACATTGAACTGACTGTCGGAATGCCAGCTATTGAGTTCTCGATTCACGCCAGAGGAACGGACACCGTCATTATCGAACATATACCAGGGAAAGAATTTGAATTCGTAGATATTCCCATCATCCACCAGTACTTCAACTTCCTCTTCGCCTCTCATGATATTGGTGGTGAGAAGAAGGGTAGGGAGGAGCAGGGAAAGAATCAGACCGATAATAGCAGCAATGATAATCGAAAAGGAGATCAAACTGAATTTTCGTGATCGGGCTGCAAGAGAATCCATGTTAAAATCACTATCCATTTCCATCCCACTACCCATGCCAGTATCAATGTTAGTATCAATGTCAGTATCAATGTCTGTTTTCATGTCTGCTTCTACATCACCTGGATTTCCGTTCCTAAAACGATCAGATTGACCGGTGGAAACAGAGGATTCCCCATAGGAGAAATCCCAATTCGAATCACGGGAAGACCAGCCAGCCCTGAGAATGGAATACATGGTGAATAGTCCAAGGATCAGGGTAGATCCGGCTGCGAGAATGACCCCAAATCCTGCCCAGCCCGCAAAGATGGTCTGCTCCGTCCCGAAGACCTCGCTGTTGTAGTTGTATGTTAACTGAAGTTGGAGGAATCGGAAGACTGCCCGCAGACTGAGAACAGAATAATAGATAATCAGCCCTGAAATTAAATGGAGCATCAACAGCCGTTTCTGGGAATCGGTGAGCGTTCCGGGAATTAGGTTGAAGAATTTGCTGCATGGGCCGGAATGCTGATAGATCGCAAGGATGTAAGTGAGGGCACCAAGCATCAGAAGGACCTGGAACCCCCCAATTGACCAATCCGCGGCATCTTCATAGAAATTCGAAGATCGCTCGGAGACCCAGCGCATGCGGTCCATGTTCTCCCGGTCGTCGAAGTCTCCGTAGCCTATGGACTGAGAATCCTCCACTGTGGCAGAATCACCGGTTTCGTCATCGTATTCCTGGCGTTCTCCCTCATAGCTGATCCAGGGAAGGGTATGACACAGAATTAATCCGACCAGAGCAAAGACAGCAACCGCTAATCCCAGGAATGCGGCATGACTTTCCCTGATGTTGTTCATGACATCAAGCAGATTCGGTTCAACATAGGAAGCCTGAGTTTCCTGTTGATCTTCTGAGCCGTCATCCCATGGGTCAGATGGTTCGGTTCCTTCCTCAGTATATTCCTCAATTTCATAGCCAGTACTCACAACGACACAACCATGTTTGATCCAGGCTGTCTGCAGGAAGGAAATGTATTATAGTTTTCGGTTGGGCTTCCGTGGAATGGATATAGTGAATACAGTTCGGTTATCATTGGTGGAGTAGATTATGACTAAGCCGGGATATCAGTCTTCCCTTCCAGTCACCCCACCCTTTTCATCTCTTCCTTTCCCTTCCCTTCCCTTGCCTTGCCCTCGAGCCACCCCACTCTTACCTCCCCCTCCCCCACATAGGGGATATATGGTTTGATATCGATCACCGGGGTTCCCTCGAGCATATCCACATTCCTGATGAACAGAATATTCTCCTTAACCTTGAGCAGTCGAACGGTGCTCAATCCAATCCCATTGGGGCGGCGGGGACTCCGGGTGGAGAAAACGCCGCGTTCAGAATCATCCATTGGTGGGTGGGCAATGAGGGAGGAGCTCCGGGATAGGTGGAAATGGAATATCACATTGATGTGAGTAAATCCCTCAAGATCCTTAAGACCGGGAGCGTATTCGGGAAATATCTCGATGGTTCCTTCCTTTCCCTTTGCTTTGGAGAAAGGACCGGGTCCCTCTTCAGGAGTTTTGAAGGGTGAGTGAACGATACCGATCGGTGAAAAGGTAATTTTGTTCATTACGAATGGATTGGCCTCATTGCTTAAAAATATGTGCAGTAGATATCTGTGAAATAAGCGTCCTATTTATTCACGGCGACGAAAATATCCATTGCATTTATTCGCGGCGACGGAGAACTGCTACGACAGCGATACCCATTCCTCCCAATAAGGATACCAATGGTAAGGAAATGAACGCATCATCATCCGCTTCGGTGGTGTTTGCAGTACCATTGGGATCGGTTTCATTCCCTCCGGGTGGGGGGGGGGGTGGGGGCCCGCCAACATCGTCATTCACCTCGGTCCAGTTCAGGAAGGAGATGTCGCCCCAGGTTGACGGATCGTCGATGTCGGAGCCGTCGGGCCAGGTATCGTAGGCTCCCGGAGAGTTCCCGTAGACCATAATGGCAAATCCGAAGCTCTCGTTGCCCGTGAAGTTCCCGAACTTCTCCGAGGATACATCGTACTCGGTGCTCCAGTGATCCGAGCCGTCCTCGTTCCAGTCCCCGGTCCAGTGCTCGATGTCCACGTCCTGCCAGGTATCCCCGTCCCCCTGCCGCTCGATGAGTCCGCCGTTATCCGGGTTTATGTAGAGCTGGTAATCGTCCTCCTGCGGTGAATCAGAGGCATCATGCTCCAGGTCGAAGAATATCCTTGTGTCCGGGAAGGCGGAGTTGTGTCCTTCCTGGATATCGAATCCGAAGTAGATGGAATCCCTGTCATGCTTGAAATAAACATCAGCATCGTTTCCTTCAACGGATAGGGTAATCATTTCTGAGCCGTTCCATTCCTCCACCTCCACCACTCCGTCGATAGTGGGAGCTGTGTTGTAGGGTGTTTCGAGCATATCACCGGTGTGGGCAAGGGATACGGGAAAAAGATAACTCATGATGATTATTAAGGAAATGAGTATTGATATAAGAAAAGAGGAAGGGATGTGAAAGGGGGATCGGGGGAGATGATGTGTGGGTACGTTCATTGTGTTCACCTTGGGATCGATGTGACAATTGAGAGATGGTTGTGGCGTATTTCCGGATGTTCATTCCATTGGTATTTCTGCTTTTTGGTATGTTTGGAGATTGGTGGAAAGGCACAGAGTCGGAGGCGATGGGGGGTTGTAGATTATCACGGATGGGGACGGATTGACGCTGAAACAACAACGAGGGACGCTGATTCCGCGGATTGAGCAGATTACGCGGATTCTATTGAAGTTGGGATTGATGCTCGAATGTTGAGGTAGGTAATATAGGGAGAGGGGCACAGAGCCGGAGGCGATGGGGTGGGGTAGGTAGGGAAGGGGGGGCTAACCGAAGGGCGGTCTGAGCATTAGGACATTAGGATTTCCTTTTGTAATTTGATGGCTTGAAACCGGTCAACAAAGGGGTGTCAGGGCAGTTTATTAATGAAGTATTCAGATCGGTGGTTTATTTATCGGCCGATTGATGAATATAAATATTAAATAGAAGTGAATACAATTAATATGAGTATTATTTTGATGAGCAAGAAAGTCGCCTTCGGCGACAACTTCTCTCTTTCAAGGGTCTAATTCAA
>CAZTGJ010000283.1:0-4463 GCA_964613025.1 uncultured Thermoplasmata archaeon
CCTTGATCAAGGTTCAATTACCAGAATTAAACACTTGGCGAAAATCGGTGTTCAAACAAATCTCTCCATTGCAAATCTTGGAAACACACATGATGCCTACAGGATATCCCTGTCCGATTCATCCTCCGAATACGTGATTGAAAACTGGACAGTCACATTCCAAGATCTCACTCAACAAGAGATCGATCTTAATGTTTCAGAGACAGGAAATATCACAATAAAGATTACCATACCCAGCGAAACCTCCATTGGGAACTATACCTTGATATTCAATATCCAATCCATGGCCGATCCCCAACGTGAGCACAATGCAACCATAACGATCGTTATTCTGCCACCTGCGTATTCCCCCAAACTCATTCGGACATCGGAAATCATTCCAAAAGTAAACCCCCAGATTCAGAACGTTATTTCCTATACCTTTTCCATAATGAACATTGGAACACTATGGGATTCATTCACTATTAGAGTTGAGACACCAACTTATTCCGGAACGTACTATGGCTGGATGATCTTTTTCATTGATAAGAACTCAAATTTCACACCTATCATCAATGTTCCAGAAGATATAAGGAAACTCGGGTTTGTGGAACTCACTCCCGGCGAGGAGATGAACCTCACCCTCAACGTGTTCATCCCCATGGACATCAGTGAAGGGATCTATCCCGATATCACCATCTCCGCGGTATCCAACCATGATCCCACCCTTATGGAAACACTCAATTTCACATTGGAGGTCATTAAACCGAACATCCGCTTTGGCAGTCTTCCCGAGGACATTACGGTGATCTCGGATCAACCCCTCCAGAAAGGGGATGATGTCCAGATCGAATGTAAGGTTTTCAATGATGGGAGTGCGGATACCGGCCCATTTTACCTTAGATTCTTTGATGGGGAAGAAAAATCTGTTCTTCGTGTTGAGGGGAATGATTTCGCGCAGTACATGATACAAAATATCCCCGCCCATTCGACAATGTATTTCACAGTAACCTGGTTTGATATTCCTGCCGGGCTACACACTGTTTTCGTGGAGGCTGATAAACCGATCCGATTTGGCCCTACCGAAACCCAGATCGACGGGAAATATAGTTTTGTGGGTCTGGTCTCTGAGACCAGAGAAAATGACAATACCGCATCAATGGATGTGTACGTTTTGGATTCCCCGCCAGAGCTTGTAATTTCTGAGATCAGGTGGATTGATATCCATACAGGCCAGATATGTAAGATATTTGTGACAGTAAGCAATGTTGGTTCCCACGATTACATCCCTCCCACAGCAAGACTCAATGTTAACATAAACGGCGAACCAATCAAGAACCTTGCAACTGAACATATAAATCCCCAGATCACCCGGACCATCAAGGCATCCGAGGAATATCAAATGGTGTTCTATTGGGAAGTTCCGAATACCGGATTGTATAATGTGGCAGCAACATTGGAATATCGGGATGATCCCTTTCACTACGAGAGTTCTCTCAATAGGAATTTTCAGACTCAATCCGCCCTTCCCGAAGAAGAACGTGAAGATGACTCTGGAATCGATCCTCAATGGGGTATGTGTATGGCCATTTCCCTTGTTATTCTTATTGCAGCAGGGAACTTTCTTATTCATGGAGCTGGTGATCTGCGGAAAAATAAGAAAAAGGGTACTCATGCCAGGAAAGTAAAACAAACAACGAGGAAAAGATCTCTGGAACAGAAAGCCCCAAGGCTCCCCCGTGACAAAAGGGTAAAGGCTCCAACTCCTTTCTTCAATACTAAGAAAGCCAGTCGGGATCAATCTGTGAAAAGAAAATCGGTTCTCTCCATGTTGGAGCGGAAGGAGACTGAGGACTGGACCTGCAAGCGGTGCGGAAGTTCCTGGCCCCCTGAGAAGACCTTGTGCTGGGACTGCGGCAAGAAGAGAAAATCGTAACCATACGTCAGACCCACTAAAATTCGCCTCCTCCACATCTTCCCTTTCTCCCCATTTCCCCCCTTCCCCTCAGTTTTCAATCCATCCTCTCCCCATCTATCCCCCTCCAATTTCCAACGCCAATAGTCAAATCCGAAGGTTAATAATATATCGACGCTGTTCAGTTATCAAATATCTCATGGTACGTCTGAAAGGTGGAAACCATGCCGCAACATATGAACATTCTCACCCTAATGCTCCTGTCAGCTATCATCGCATTCACGGTGCTGGTACTGCTGCCAGCCGGGGAAGCGACCCGAAGTGATCCCGTATATGATGTCGAGGTAGGAGCTGACGATTATCAGGATAAGGCCGATCCCGGAGATCTGGTCGTTTATCAGGTAAAGATAAAGAACACCGGAAACGTGAACGATTCGTATGAGTTGTACGTTTTCAAAGTAACCGGGGAGATGAGCATGTGGCCTTGGCCCAGCTTCGTCGGTACGGAAGATAACACAACCGATACTCTGTTGCCCGGGGAGACTGCATATGTTGATGTGCATGTCGAGGTTCCTGAATTCACACCGAACCAGGATGATGTACTTGCGGGGCTGTACGAATTCAAGGTCCTGGCCAAATCGATGTCAAATGGGACCGTAGAGGACTGGACCATATTCGAACTGGAGGTGGAGGAGTTTTACAGCATCCGATTCTGGTCGGATATTCCGGGAAAGAGTGCCATCCTCAACCGGAATAAAGAAACTGAGATGACCTTTACCCTTAATGTCAGGAACCTGGGGAACTGCGTGGATGACATTGTGGTGATGGTTCCCAATGATCAATTCTGTAGATGCGGAGGAGATACCAAGGACTGGAAAGTTAAGTTCGGTACACAAACATCAAAGACTGTGACCCTGGACCCCTTTGAGATGGAACGCATTACCATGACCGTCATCATTGACAAAGACACTAATCCCGGTCCCCACACTCTCCGGGTACGCGCAGAATCCCAGGGGGACACCGTAGTCTATGTGTTTACTACAGTGTACATCAACCTCACAGCGCCCATCTATGGAGTAAAGCTTGAAAAATTTACAACCTGCAGGCCTATAGTGAATCCCTCGGATGAGAAAGAAATTGAATTCAAATTCACCCTTACGAATACTGGCAACCAGGATGACACGTATACCGTTGAGGTGGAAACCCCTCTTCTCAAAGGTGCCTATAAGGGATGGGTCATGGAGTTCGAGAACAAGGATGATGAAAGGGTCGATACCCTTTCCGTTCCTACTGATCTCAAGGGGAACACCGATCTCTATCTCTCGAAAAACAGCAGGGTCGATATCACCGTTTATGTTATCGTTGCAATGGACGAAGCGCCTGGGGTGTATAACGAGATCTATGTTTCAGCCATTTCAGACAACGATATCTCACAAATGGCATTTCTGTACTTCAGTCTCACTGTGATCACTCCCAACATCCGGGTCTCTGATGATCCATCAGACTTCTACATTGATCCCGATCACAACATTCGAGAAGGGGACAGTGTCGACATCCACTTGCGACTCTACAATGATGGAGGTGCGGAGACCGGGGAGTTCAATGTGTTCTTTTACAATGGGAAAAGCCGGTCACCTCCCAATGAAGCTGGAGATTTCATAACCTTTGAACACATAGAAAACATCCCGGCTAACAGTTCCATGTTCATCCAAGTGATCTGGGAAAATATCACTGCTGGGGAGAATGACATCTATGCCTATGCGGACAAACCGATCAAATCCGGATCGTTCCAGACCGATGTGTTCAGGGACCTGCCTCCGTACCCTGATGGAGGAGTGATGGAAAGCAGGGAGAACGACAACACTGCTTCCATTGACGATATGTTCCAAGAGGCCATCGATCTCAGGCCGCGTTTAGAAATTGTTGGATTGGATTACTCAACAAACTACTGCGGGGAGGATTGTATTGTTTCCCTATTCGTAGAGAACACTGGTTCCGCTTCGGCGAAAGCAGGCACAGGCCTCCTCCAGCTGAAGATCGGAGGTGTGATCTTACCGGAACTCGAATCTAAGTTATTGAACCCAGGGATCAATGAAGAGATCCCGATGGATGGGGAGATCGAGATCCGCTTCCTATGGCACATTCCCGACGAACCTCGGAACTGGACCGTGAAGGCCAGTGCGGATTTTTTCGATGATTCCCATTCCGTCAATTGCAGGAAAACATTCTACATCGAAACCCAGGAGAAGACAAAGGAGATCGAGGATATCCCGGCAGTCGATGCCATTGCCTACTCATTGGCCAGCCTGCTCATCGGCCTCATCATCGGGAGCTTGTTCATGGTGAAATATACGAAAAAGATCGCCACGGCAGCGATGCAGGAAAGGAAACGGAAGCAAAGCCCGAGGACCAACTTCAGGATATCAACTACCAAACAAAACGAATCATTCCCAGGGGGGCAGAAGGGAGGGGGGGAGGATTAGCAGGAGCAGCAGCAGGGGGAGAAAGGGGGTACCGACGGTTCCGGAGGAACAAAAAGCTCTAATATCCCTTAGGTCTGCTCCTCCTC
>CAZTGJ010000284.1:0-4454 GCA_964613025.1 uncultured Thermoplasmata archaeon
TCCAGTGGAGATAAATGAGGGGATTTGATTATTGCAAATCCCTACAGGCTAAATTTTCAAACCCTTTTCTCAAATGAATGAATACACTTTGCTCCGTCAAATATTACTTTCCATAGTAACAAATGTATGGCATCATTCGGCATGTTCCCACCCCTCCTATTCCAAAGTATTTCCTCCCTCCGATTCCGGGATCTTCATGCCTTTCAACGAGGAACCGTTGGGGATCTTCTGGTCGTCACCAATCACACAATCTTCAAGTGAACATTTATCACCGATCATTGAGCCTGCACCGATAATAGAATGTATAATCCTGCATTCCATTCCAACTTTTCCCTCATGGAAAACCACGGTATCTGTAAGTTCAGATTCCCTTCCAATGATTGTTCCAGGGAACAGTGCAGAAGCTTCAATATTACTTCCCCTTTCGATCATCACCCCTTTCCCACCAAAGAATGGTTCCTTAATGCCGACTCCCGGGAATTCCTCCCTGGATCCCCCAGCCCGATGCCCGTCCTTTCTTCTGATCATTTCCTGGTTCGCATCTATGAGATCAAATGGACTGCCGATATCCTTCCAATAACCGGATAGGGGAGTCGCGTATAACTTCATCCCCGATTCAAGCATCTTCGGGAATAACTGCTTCGAGAAATCGAATTTGGTGTTCTCAGGCATAAGATCAAGAACTGAGGGTTCAAGTATGTAGATGCCGGCATTGATGAGGTTTGAAAATACTTCATCCGGAGCGGGTTTTTCCTTGAAACGCTGGATCCTTCCTTCATCATCCACCCCAACGATCCCGAACTGGGTGGGTTCATCAACGGTTGTCAGCGCCATGGTTGCATCCGCCCCCCGCTCTTCATGGAACCGAATGAGTTGTCCGAAATCAACATCAGCAAGAACATCTCCGCTCGCTACGATGAAAGTGTCATGCAGGAACCGCTCCATCTTTTTTACCCCTCCTGCAGTACCCAGGGGTTCATCTTCGATTGAATAGACAATGTTGAAATCCCCGTATCGAGACCCTCCACCTGTATGAGCAATGAGTTCTCCTGCCCGATACCCTGTAGTGATAATGATGTCCTCGACGCCAGCTTCCTTGAGCGCTTTCAGTACAAAGTCGATGCATGCCTCACCTGCAACAGGAACGAGAGGTTTGGGTCTGGTGAGGGTTATGGGTCTGAGGCGGGTTCCGTGACCTCCTGCCATGATAATTGCTTTCATGTGCTGTCTCCAATATTAGTTACATCCGCTCTAATCTATTCCAATAATCCATCAGTTGGATTTCAGGGCTTCCCTGAGGCGGGTGAGTATGAAGTCACGCTCCAGATTGCTCAGGAAGAATCCCAGTCGGGGTCCTCTATTTTTCCCTAATAATATCTGATACAGGACTTTGAATCCCTTTTTTGCACCAAGATCACCAGACGAATCGTGGATCGCCGTGTGAATGGCCTCGGCGTTCCAGGGAATCTCTGCAAGGGATTGCATGAGCTGAATGAGAAACTCCTTTTCTGTAGTAGCATGAGAGAATTCAGGCATGGTTTCCTGGAGTGCGAATTTCACACCCTCCGGAGCGAAATTATTCACCCAGTGACGCACACAGGCTACTCTGTCAAGAAGCCGCTCTTCAGCTTCCGATGTGAAGGAATCGATTCCCTCGGTCCTCTTGATCCGTGATTTGAGCTCCTCGAAATCTTCGGTCAGTTGGACGAGGGTCACAAGATGCCGATAGGGTACCTGAAGTGCCATATCCTCCCCCAGAGCATGGATTCCGTGAGGCTCGGAAAGCTGGTAGGCCCGTTTCATGTCACTGGCATCGGAGATGGACTCCAGTCCATAGAAGATCCGCTCGTACCTGTCGTATTCATCCACTAGATTGAGGATACCAAGCCCGGGATCGAAGTCGATATGCTTGAAGGGATTCTGTTTTGCAATAAGGAATCTCAATACCTCGGGGGGAGTTATCTTGAGCATCTCCACACCAGTGACCACAACCCCGGTGGAGGAGGACATGGCTCCCTTTCCTTTGAGCTGTATCCATTCGTACATAAGTGGGTGAGGGGGGGGACGTTCGAATATGCTCTGGATGATTTCTATCCCTGTATCATAGGATCCTCCCGCAGCCCCGTGATCCTTACCAAAAGGTTCGCAGGTGATCCCCAGGAACCACCATCGTGTGGGCCAGTCCACCCTCCAGGGGAGCTTACCATCATCCTTCCGGATGTCTGCTTTCCCCTGATATACATCACCCTCATGGCCGCCATCGGTGCATGAACAGGTGTAATGAACATACGGATATTCGTATCCGGTGACCACTCCTCCGAATGTACCGCATTCCCCGCATTTTGGAGTATAGGGGAACCAGGCTTTGGGAAGGGTCCGCTTTGAGACCCGTTCAAGGATCTCCCGGATCGCCTCCCTGTTCTCTATGATCTTCCGGGTGCCCTCGGCGTATTCCCCTTTTTGATAGAGCTCATGGATGAGAATAGTGGTATAATCCACTCCAAGATGATCCAGTGATTCAAGGAATGGCTCCAGGAAATGGATTGCATAGCTCTCGTGGCTGCCGCAGGGACAGGGGATCTCGCTCAGGGGACGTCCCACATATTTCTGATAGCTGGCGTCGAGAAAGGGATACACCTTTCGAAGAGGATCGAAGGTGTCACCTAGATAGAATAATGTGGAATCCCCTCCTTTGTCCTTGAGTGCCCGATGGATGAGGTCTCCGGTGAGGATCTCCCGCATGTTGCCCACATGGATATGCCCCGATGGGGTGATCCCGGTGGCTATCCTGTGGTGTTTGCCTTTCTTGAGTAATTCCTCAGCAATTACATCTGCCCAATGCATGAACTTACCTCAGTAACAATCGTGAAGGTGATTGAATAGTTAGATTTGAATAAAGTAGTTGTATATTATCAGATATGTTCCCCGTTTTGCAGCAGTGGATATTGTAAAGTGGATCTTCTGTTTTACCTTCCAGCCGGTCTTTCCGTGTGCCATCCAGGTTACATTCCGAATGTGATTCCGGCATGGATTTCAGATGATGCTCCAGGGGATCGGGATCGAAAGATGTGATCATCATTTGATCTTTCATCATTTCATCGAAGTGACGGTTCTGGCACGTACGAGCGCCCGCAGCGGCACTCCACCCACTGAATTTTCGCTTGCCTTGTTCACCAGGACAAGTGCAAGGATCGGGGTACCCCCTTCCTTCTTCACATCCTCGATAGCATGCTTCATGGTGGAACCGGAACTCAGTACATCATCCACGATCACCACATTTTTCCCCTCGACCCCTGCATAATTGGAGCCGAAGATCCCCACCTTAAGATCCCTGGCATCGGGTCTGAAAAGGATGAATTCGGAATCCAGGCTTTCTGCAACAAGGGTGGCAAGGTACGAACCGTTGTGGGTGATGCCCACGATGGAATCAACACTCTGGTCATCCTCGGATTTCTCGATCTCCTCGTAGATCATATCCACCATGATCTCTGCGATATGTCGGGCACGGCTGGGATACACGCCGATGGAGCGCCATCCGATCTTGACGTCTGCCGGGGGATGGTCCTTCTGGATATCCCGTGTGAGAAGCCAGTTGACTGTCTCGATGGAAAGATGCAGTTCGGTTGCGATTTCCCTGTCGGTCTGATCTTTCTCTTTCAGGGATTTTACCTTGTTCACGAGTTTCTCGATCCCGGTCATTATATACACCGGTCACCTCAATCAGTTCTTCCGTTATAGATTTTTCTTCGGTGTTAAGGTTATATCCCATAGTTGAGGCACACGGATTACACTGATGTTGCGGATTTCGCGGATCTAATGGTGATAGGATTTGATGTGAAGATGGATTGCCATCTATTTGATAATCACTCCTGACGTTTTTGCTTCCACCTCTCCCCCCCCACCCCTCACCTATCCATTGGTCATTCACCTTCTCCTCATTCTATTCTGCTTGCCCGACTTCCTCCCCCCCACTTTCCCCCCCTCCCCAATGGTTTTTATGCAAACCGGAACAAGATTAATTAGTCTGATGGAGAACACGAAAGCGGGCCCGTAGGGTAGTCTGGACCATCCTTCCGGCCTTCGGAGCCGGTGACCCGGGTTCGAATCCCGGCGGGCTCACTCGATGTCTTTTTCACAAAAAGAAATCGTGAGCTATCGGGATGAGATATTTTTTCTGCGAGCGAAAGTAGTGAGCGAGCATAAGCACCTGGAAGGTGGTTGTTTTCAAGTGCAATTTTGTAAAAAGTGCACTTCTGGATCCCGGCGGGCTCATACTTTTTTAAATTCGAACCCCATGTTTTGTTTATAAATCAACCGGATTGACAACCCTTCCATTTTTTATGAAATAGTTGAGAAATTAGGTTCATCTCCCGATTTAGGTAGTAAATTAATTGAATAAATGACAAGAAAGTCGCCTTCGGCGACAACTTCTCTCGTTCAAGGGTCTAATTCAA
>CAZTGJ010000285.1:0-4454 GCA_964613025.1 uncultured Thermoplasmata archaeon
GCGGTTTATGTCTTTGTAGTTGCATACACGGGAACTGGGTAAGTGATATTTACATGTCGCCCCAGTGTCCACATTTTATAGTCTTGCAGTGCTCCTACAACCTACTATTTGATTATAATATAAAAGTTAAACAAAATTGATGTACGCTGTGATTCACAAGAAAAAAATTCCCTACACAAGCTCGCGAAATGTTTTTAACGCCCTCTCCATTATGCCACGCATGTTCGAAAGGATCCTCATCGCAACGGAGGGCACCCCAATCATGAATAATGTGATGAGATATGCTGCCACCCTTTTCCCCGCTGCAGAATATCATGTGATTAGTGTGGTGGACACCTCTGTAGGCTCGGTGCATCTCACAGCAGCCCTGGTGAAGATCCTTGAACAACGTGCTGATCGGGCACTGGAGAAATCCCGGAAGATATTCAATGAGTACAAGATCAGGATCAGGACCAAATCCCTGCGAGGGGAACCTGCCCGCGCTATCGCCATGTATGCCAATCGTGAGAACATGGACCTTGTGATCCTGGGAACCTCCACAAAGAGTGGGGTGGTGAAGTTCACCTTCGGGCATGTGGGGGAGAAGCTCATCAAGAACCTGAAACAGCCAATCCTCATCATCAATCAGCAGGTGAGCATCAAGAAACCCGAGAGGATCCTGTCCCCAACAGACGGGGGGGTGCACTCCAAGGAAGCAGGGAAGGTAGCGCTTTTCCTTGCACAATATTTCAGGGGAACACTCTATAAATATTATGTTGGGAAGGACCCGGAGGCAGGGCAGAAGGTGCTTGACTCTGCGGAGACCTGGGCAAAAGAGGTGGGGGTGAAGGAAGTGGATAAAATTGCCCTCACAGATGATGAACCGGGAGAGGAGGTGCTCAGACTGGCCCCCGACTACGATGTCATTGTCATTGGAAAAGGAAAGAAATCACTCTTCAAGAAGGACCTGCTGGGATTCACCTCCCGGGAGATCGCTGCTCTTTCACCAATAGCGGTATTCCTTGTGGGAAAATAATGAGGCCAGAAGGGATGGAGACGATGATGTGATACCAATAATGAAGGAGGCGGTATGGTGACCCCGGACGGCTGGATTGTCCTGATAATGTTCCTCATCACCTATATTTTCATCCTTTTCTTCGAGCGTATCCAGCGGACAACCGCGGCTCTTTCCGGTGCCATTGTGGTGATGATCTACGGGATGTACCGGGGCAGGGTCACCGAGCATGATGCAATTCTTTTCATTAGGTTCGACATCCTTATTCTGCTCATGTCCATGATGATCATCGTGAATGTTCTCCTGGAAACCGGGTTCTTTGGGTACGTGGCTCTGAAGCTGGCCCAGATCTCCAAGGGAAATGTTGGCGAACTCATCCTCCTTCTAGGACTGGGAACTGCATTCCTTTCTATGATCGTAGATAATGTAACAACCATTATCCTCTTCATCCCAATCACCATCGAGATCTCGAAGAAACTGGAGGTCAATCCCATTCCCTTCCTCATGGCAGAGGCCATCTTGTCGAACATCGGTGGGGTGGCCACCATGGTGGGAGATCCGCCCAACATCATCATCGCATCCTATGCACATTTCTCATTCAATGACTTCCTCATCCATCTTTTCCCAGTGGTCCTGGTGATAGGATTCATGGCAACATTCTTCATCAGATACACCTACCGTGACTGGATCTGCAGTAGCAAACACTGCTATGATAAGATCGTGGACATGGTTCCCGAGGATGAGATAACCGACCCGGTGATGATGAACAGGACGCTGATCATCCTTGCAGGTGTTTTCGTCATGTTCGTGTTTCATGATTATTTTAATATCTCCCCTGCCTTTGTGGCACTCATCGGAGCAGGGGCAACATTACTGGTGAATTATTATGATCCCGAGAAGGTGCTGAAGCACGTGGAATGGTCGTCCCTCCTTTTCTTTGCCTCACTGTTCGTGATCGTCGGGGTAATGGAAAAGGTTCTCATTTTCCAGGAGATCGCCAACCAGATCCTCAATCAGGCAGGTTCGAATGAGCTCAAGGCCTCCCTGCTCATTCTCTGGATCACCGGCCTCCTTACCTCATTTGTGGACCGGATATCCACCACTGTGGCAATGGCTCCGGTGATCCTTCAATTGGGTATCGTGGGAGATATGAACGTGGAACCCCTCTGGTGGGCACTGGCCATGGGTGTAGGGTTCGGAGGAAATTCAACTCCCATCGGATCCGCTGCTGGCATAGTGACCATTGGACTTGCATCCAAGTTCGGTCATGACATATCCCTGAAGGACTGGTTCAAGATCGGGTTCCCCACTGCAATGTTCTCCCTGATGATAGCCACTGTTATTTTCGTCGGATTGTGGGGATTCTATTCATAATCTTTGAGAAAGGGCTCACCTACTCATTTCCACCACGTTTTCACTCTTTACTCAAATATTCCTTCTCTAATTCATTCATCTGCCATGAACTCCCCGTAGAAGGGCAGTAACGGGATGACGGCTCTTCCCACCCCCGCCTCACTGCACTCATCCACCATGTCTCTGAAATTCTCGATTATCTCATCCACGATCCTGTGTGCCATGGTTTCGGTAACGATCCCGGTCCGCATCTCCATGGAGTAATACGCATCGTTCGCCCCCCCCTGCATGATCACAAAGTCCGGTTCGTGTTTCAAATGTTCCGATAACCGACTGGCCATTGAGGACGTCATATCCCCGGATATCCCGCAGTTGATCACCTCACACCCGAGTAGTGTTCTGATGTAGTAGCCAAATGAGTGCTGTTCATCGCCATAGTTCTTCCCAAGCAACAGCGGTTCGTATTCCGGATATCCGGCTGTGATGGAATCCCCGATGAGCAGAACCCTATCCCCGTTCTTCACCACACCCTCAAGCTCTCTGACGATGGTGCTTCCCAGAAGTTCATATCCCTGAAAATTGAAGTGAGCCCCATCCCTGGTGATCTCGGGTATGAGAGTAAGAGGGTTTTCCGGATTCTCCACTGCCTGAAAGAGTGCGGTCAGGAACAGGGATTCAGTCTCTGTGCAGAGCTCCATAAGCTTGGCATTCAACCGTTCGATCACGAGGTTGAAATAACGAGATACCGAGAGACATGTCATGATGGAATTCGAAATTGATTCAATTTGTTATGTAGAATTGGAGATTCGGTCCATTGCCTAGAGTGCAATGCTGTCATTGATGAGGAATTTTCCGAACTCGACGTCCACGGTCTTGATGTGATTGCTCAGCCAGTTCCAGAGAAAGGTATCGATGGAGTCCGCCAGGGCCTTGGTGATCCCCTCCTCCTCGAAATCTTCGACAAGATTGCCCAAGGTGGATGTGAATTCCTCGTGCTGTTTCACATGGTGAGGTCTTCCGGGATAACCGAGCTCTTCCATGTACCTCACCTCTGCTGAAAAATGGAAGTCCGTGTAGTCGATGAGAAAGCCCAGGGTCTTCAGGATCTCTCCTGCTTCCTTGCCGGATCCCAGGGCAATGGAAAAGTCGCTCAGGTGCTGTATAAGCAGCTTGTGCTGGTCGTCTACAAGATCGATGCCAACTTTCAGGTCTTCAGTCCATTCTATGGTTCCCATGTTGTATCCTCCATCAAAGATTGGATGTTTCGTGAGGAAATACACCATCTTATTATGTGTTGCGACGCAGAACTGTGAACGTAAACAAAAGCGATACCATTCCTCTACACTCAGAACTTCATCTGATGGTGGAAATCCTCCTACCCCATGGGAATTGAATTGATGTCCTTGGATATCAGGAAGTGTTTATCGAAAGTGAAAATTGTCTGAATATCGTAGCTTCTCATGAGAGCTATCGAACTGCTGTCTGTAAAGCTAAGGCCGCTTCCCTTATGGACTTTGTATATTTGCCATGCTGTTTTAAAGACGGGGTCATCAATGGGGATCAACTCGATAACTTCTGAGCTTAAAATTGCATTCCCCAACTGTATTGCTAAATCATATTTTTTCGTTCGAGCCCCAATTACTGTGATACATTCATCGAAAATGTAATCTGAAGTATATATTGCACTGAATTCCAATACACCTGAAGCCAAATCATCAAAAACCTGTTTTGCCGCATCATGTAGCGAATCGTCAGTGTTATAATAAGCCACAATGGGGCCAGTATCAATAAATAGTTTCATTTCTTTTCACCATACAGAGTAGAATCCACATCGGATGAAAGTTCCTTCACACCAAGAGATACGGGTTTTAACGTGTAAAACGTGTCCTTGGAAAAAGCATTTCTGCGTTCAATCCACTCTAAGATTGCCTGTTCGGTTGCCTTTTGTATATCATCCCCAACCACTTGAGATAATTTCATGTAAACTTCTTCATGGATTTGAATTGATACTGACATGGCGATGTAAATAATGTGGGTGGTTAAATATTTTTCTGAAATTTGTAAGAGTTCAGCCATGTGAAGTAAGTGCGATTTTCATTCCCTGAGT
>CAZTGJ010000286.1:0-4436 GCA_964613025.1 uncultured Thermoplasmata archaeon
TCTATGGAGTTTTAGAGTTACAAAAATAGGTCATTTTAGCTGTTACATGACAGCTCACTCCAAAGAATGCAATGAAAAGGCAAGTTGTCGGGAAAGATGGGATGAAACTATCGGTCTCCTCATTCTTCGGTGTGTCGGGGATCTGAGGTGGTTGGTCCCCCCCAGGCTTGTTTTCGATGGTGACGGTAAGGTATATGACCCGGGAATGATGAATTCCATCGTAGGCTCGGAATTTGATTGTATGTGTCCCGTTGAGGAGCTGTTCCGTATTTAGCCGGTAATGCCATTCCTCATTCCCATTGATCTCCCGCCATTCCTGATCATCTATTGATATCTCAACCAGAACGATGCTTCCATTCTCCAAGAAGGCGGTTCCTGTGATGTTTACCATTCCGAAGATCGTGGATTGATTTGCCGGTGAGATGATGATGATCGAAGGAAGGTGGTCCGGGGATGGGGGGAAGGTGGAATTGATGACGTGGAGATAGGTGATGACGGGGTCGCTCCAGCTACCGAAGTTGTCATGTACCCGCAGGGTAACCTCATGAACACCAACGGCGACCGGATCGGTGATGATGATGGTGGATGCTGTACCATTGTACAGTTCCCCGGACATGTTCGATGACCATTCGTAGCTGATCACCTGCTGATAGACTGATCCGCCTGCCGATAGCACAACCGGTTCCCCCACATTCACCTCGGTAGGACATGCCAGGATAACAGCCTCTGGAGGGGCGTAATCGAATGGGAATATCAACCAGGGTTTCGTCTGTAATTCACTGGTCTCCTTCTTCCCGGATGACGATCCCCACCAGTTGTGGGTGGCATTCAGGGGTGAGTCCGGCCAGTTGTCAATGTTCACGAGAATATTGCTGAAATGGATCTCATTATCCGTGGAATCGCTCCTAAGTTCGATCGGCCCGCTCCAGGCATTGAAAAGGCAGTTCTCCATACGATTGTATCGGGAATCACCGAATTTCACGCCCACATCGTTCTCCGTGAACTCACAGTATCTCATGTTATTCCTGTTTGAGTACCCCATGATCTTGAGGCCATAATCATTCTGCTCCAATACATTCTGGAATAGTATGCAGTGGGACGACTGCCAAAGTGAAATACCGGAATCCGAATTGTTGATGCAGGTGTTATTCTCCAGAATGGTATATGAACTATAGGAAACATCGATCCCATACAACTGGTTGTTCCGGCAGGTATTATTGGATCCGATGCTCCTCCCGTGGATCTGCAATCCGCTTTTAATATTAAACGAGAGAGCATTTCCGTCTGCCCTGTTTCCCCCCCCCCGGAGCTGGATTCCCCAGTCGTTGTATTGACAGGAATTGAGGGAAATCAGGTTCCCATCCCCCGAAGCATCCACATGGATCCCCGCCGCCGTGTTATTCCAGCAGATGTTCTTCGAAACGAGATTGTCATCACAATAATTGTCCACTGAGATCCCATAAAGAGAGGAATTAAAACATTCGTTATCCGATACACTGTTATTCCCGCCGGCATGACGAAGCAGAATCCCGGCAAAGGAGTTATTTTCACAGGTATTGTTGCGGACCTGATTATCGGCGCTTTGAGATGTGATAGTAATGCCGAATTGACATTCCCTTACTGTGTTGTTCTCGATGGTGGTGGCAGTGGTGAAACCGGTTATAATGGCACAGTAGACACTTGAAATATCGAGATCCCTGACCAGCATGTTCTGACAATTACCGAGAATAACCTGACCGGCATCCGCGGGGACGACCATTCCATCCTCATTTCGATAGCAGTAGACCGGATCCCCATTGAGAGTATTCGACGGGTCGATGTTGAGGGTTTGCCAATGCTTCTGTTCCTCCCCCTCCACAAATATCCCTCCGGATCCCATTTCATTCCCTGAAAGAGTTGTGGTGCTGCTGGCGCGTAAATGGATACTGATGGTGCAGTTGATGATCCGGTTGTCCTCAATCTTGTTGTAATCGGATTCCACAAGGATTCCGACACATGGGTCCAGTGACCCGTTTCCAATGATCGCGAATCCATTGAAAGTGATACTGTCGGCGGTGAGATGAACGAGATGGTCGGAAACGGTTATCCCGGCGATGATGATGGTATCTTCCGCGCCACTCCCCTGGAGGATGAGCTCCCGGTCGATGGTGAGAATTTCCTCGTACTCCCCGGGATCCACCGTGATGGTCTCACCGTCAACCGCATCGTCGATGGCTTCCTGAATGGTGTAATAATCGATCCCTCTGTCAAGGTTGTGAACCGGTGTGGGCTTCCCGGTCCATGGATCAAAGGGAGCATCATCCGTAACGTTATCACCCTGGCCTCCTGGGTTCAATACCGGATTGTACGGACCAGTGACATGGCCCCACCAGTTTCCGGTGGCGTTGATCTCATTATCATCATTTCCCGATAAATCGATTCCATATTCGGTATTGAAAGTGATCTCATTGTCATGGGCACTGTTGTCTTTAGAATATTGCCCAGCCATGGCGGATCCCGTTACCCTGAGACCCCGTTCGTTGTAGCTCATGGTGTTGTTGATAATGAGGTTCGAATTTGATCTGTAGAGTACGAGACCGGTCCTTCCATTGTGGGAAAAGCTGTTACCGGAGATGGTATGACCGCCATTCTGCAGATAGAGACCGTCAAGTCCATTGAATTCGCAGGTGTTGTTGGTGATCTCATAGAAGGTACTGTGGAAATAGACCCCGGTCATCTCACTGTGGCTGAAGATATTTGAGACCAAGGTGGTCTCCTCACAGGATTCCAGCCGGATCCCCCATTGGTTTCCAATGCAGGTGTTGTTCAGAATATCATTCCCTTCACAGTCATTCAGAACAATTCCCTCATCTGAGTTCCATGAGACAGCACATGCCGTTATCACAAGACGATCACTTGAAATGCATTGTACACCACGATCACCATTCAGAGAGATATTTGCGTCTGAAAGTGAGATGTCACGACTAGCATCACAGGAAAATCCCATCTCCCCATTCTCTATGGAAATCACTCCGGAGAAGGTATTTCCGTGGCTTCCATCGATGACGCGGATCCCATCAAGATCATTTCCCGAACAATTGAGAATATCGAAGGTACTGTCCCTCAGGGAATCGAGAAGAAGGCCACCCTCCTTATTATTGGTGCAGATGATATCCCATAGTGAATTTTCCTCCCCCGATTTGAGTACCGCACCGTAACCTTCATTCCAATTACATGTGAGGTTGAAAATAGTGTTGTACGAAGCTCCGTTAGTACCGAATCCGGTTCCCGGCCCGTATGTTGCAGTGGTATTCCCGATCGAGTTAAAATGCGAGTAGTAGAGTCCGAGGCCCCGGTTCCTGATGAATATATTCCCGTCAATGATGTTGTGATCGGAAAATTCAAGTGATAGGGAGCCTCCCTCAATGAAGGTATTGTTCATGACGGTATTGAAATCTGCATCCACGTCCAGCATCAATGCCGCGTTGGTGCTCGCGGAGAAGTGATTGTCGATGATAGTGTTGAAGCATGATCCCTGTTCCAGATGGATGCCGTAAAAATTACTGTAGATCGAATTTTCGGAGAGAGTGACGTTGTCCGCTTTCACAATGATGCCTTTGCAATGGGAAATGTAATCGGATCGGGTTACATTGAAGCCACTGAGATTCACCCAATCGGATCCAATGGTCAGAATGTCCCCGTGACCGGTCCCGTTGATAACCGGAAGGATCCCACTCACTCCGAGAATATCCAGTCGTTTGTTGACAATGATCTGCTCTTGATATTCCCCCTCATGCACATGGATCGTATCACCGTCTCCCGAAGCGTTGATGGCATCCTGGATCGAGGTGTAATCCGCTCCACTGCCGTCGTCATCCACTGTGATGATCTCCCCCGACCCCTCAACCGTAATCCAGAGGAGACACACGAAAATGAATGCCACAATCCCAATCTGCCTCATAGACCATTGTAGGCTTCTTTTCATTGACCCCGTATCCACATCAATAATTTATATGTTTTCTTATAATCAATTTTACGGGTTTATGGAGACTGGAGAAGCTGTGGTGATTTTTTCCGGGGGAAGAGTTGCAGTCTTTGTGGTCGTGGTATTTAATACCATACGAACTGCCAGTTGTCAGTGGGGGGGGCGGGGGAAGAGAACTCGGGGGAATGAATGTGATAGATCGTTGGTTCATTTTTTCCTGTGAATGTCATCGAATCGGGGAGGAACCCATCAATGTACATTAAATTATCACATTCTTACAAAAATGATGGGTGCAGAGAATACTATCGGAAATGGCACGTTCAGACTATATAAACGTTTTCAGGAACAATTTGTTAGATGTCCGAATATCACTGTATTAATCAGTTGATTATTTCATCAATACCTTGTTTGAAGAACATTAGGTTGTAGGAGCACTGCAAGACTATAAAATGTGGACACTGGGGCGATATGT
>CAZTGJ010000287.1:0-4415 GCA_964613025.1 uncultured Thermoplasmata archaeon
TGAATAGACACCGATTCAGAGAGGGATTTTGGTCTTAACCGAAGACACATGGAATAGTATTGATAACACGCTACTCACTATTTGAATAGTATTGATAACACGTTACCGGCCATCTTACCATTCAGATTATGTTCTTATGAATTAGATCATCAGTTTCGAGTCGGAAAATTATTCCTGAAAATCACAAAATTTAAATAATTTATTTGAATGATTAATGAATTATACAGGATTCACTAAAAAATCCATCAAATTTATAATAGAACATAAATAAAAAGGTGAGAAACATGAAAATTGGCAAATATGACATGCCTGACGATCTACTGTATCATAAAGATCATTGTTGGGCTCGGAAGGAAGGCGATCTGGTAGTTGTGGGTTTTAATGATTTTGGGCTGAAATTGGCAGGTACCGTGAAACGTATCCAAACCCTCGAGGAGGAGGATGATGTTTCCCAGGATAAGCCCTTCGGAACATTGAGTACAGGGAAATGGACTGGAAAACTCTATTCACCGATCAGCGGCAATATTACCGAGACCAATGAGGAATTGGAGGAAGAGCCCAGCGTCGTGAATGACGATCCATATGGAGAAGGATGGATCATAAAAGTCGAACCTGATGACCTGAGTGAACTTGAAAATCTCATTAAGGGAGGGGACACAAACTTTAAAGATTGGATGGAAAAGGAGATCGGGGAACACGAACAATGAAGGTCTTTGATCTGGGAAATACCTCTTGGAAAGATACCCAACTCTTTTACCATACACTTGCATACGAAAATATCGAGGCATTGGTCCTTCACTCGTGTAATGTACCCTATGTTTGCCTGGGTTTACCCCATAACCCACGTGATGAGCTCGATATGGAATACTGTAACAGAAACAATGTTCCGATATTCAGAAGGGAAATCGGTGGGGGAACCGTTTTACTGGACCGAAATCAGATTTTCTTTCATTTGATACTCAATAGAAAGCATCCACTGGCCCCATACGGGCAGATCGCCTTTTTTAAAAAATTCCTAAAACCCATCATCAACGTGTATAAGGACCTGGGGATGAAAGTAGAATACAAGCCCATTAATGACCTTGTGGTCGATGGAAAAAAAATTGCCGGAACCGGTGGCGGAGAGATCGAGGATTCAAGAGTACTGGGCAGCAGCATTCTGCTGGATTTCGATTATGATCTCATGTCCCGGGTTTTCAAGGTCCCTAATGAGCCATTCAGGGAAAAAGTGCTGGAAAGCATGAAGGCACATTTGACAACTGTGAAAAAGGAACTTGGGTACATACCGTCACGAGAGATGATCAAAGAATCGATAACTGCCAATTATGTAAAGATGTTCGGAGATTTCGAGAAGGGAAAGATCACGGACGACATCCTTAAAGCGAAAGCGGATGTGGAACACAGGATGATGAGCGATAAATGGCTGTACCAGAGAGGTATGAAACAGAAGGACAGGGATGTGAAGATCATCCAGGGCATCAATGTCATCTATCGGGAACGTATCCTCAACGAAAAACGGATCGGTCTGGTTTTGGAGATCGTCAACGAAAAGGTGGCTCATGTCACCCTGACGGAGGACGGGATTCGAGTCACGAACATGGTGGTTGGGGAGAGGTTACTAGACGAACCTTTTAACGAAAAGAAAATTTTTAATACAATTGGTAAATGCTACGGCCCGTGATTCAATATGATCGAAATTAAAGATTCAACCTTTCCTCTTGATAGAAAATATTACATAAAACATGATAGCCATGTATGGCTCAAAGTAGAGGATGGTAAAGTAAAACTCGGCATGGATGCGTTTTTAACGGAGAATGCCGGCTTCCTGAATTTTATCTCAATTGATGATGAACCGATCAAGCAAGGTGAAGGAATCGGGACATATGAATCAGCGAAATTCGTCAGTAAAATTTATTCACCGATCTCAGGGAAGATCGTCGAGATCAATGAGGAGATCGTTGAGAACCCCAGAAAGATCAATGACGATCCGTATAATAATTGGATCATTGCAATAGAACCCGAGAATCTGGAATCGGATTTGCAATCGAAGGATATCATCGAAACTGAAAAGGATATCACCGAATACATGCAAAAGGAATTCGAGAGGGTTGATTCAGATGAAGAATAGCCCTGAATTCGTGCAAACAAGTACCGCCGCCGCGATGACCCTGAAGTATTTTCCGGGACGGTTTTTTAGAAACGCACGATTGGATGCGCTGAATTTGCTGTTAACATATGATGATGGCTGTAAAGCCAACTGTTCGTATTGCGGTCTGTCAACGTCACGGGAGATCGCTCCTGAAGATAAAACGTTCATCAGAGTGGATTGGCCGAAGATCGAACTGGATGAGATAATCGACAGGACAATCGAGCATGGCAAGCATCTGCAGAGGGTATGTGTCTCCATGATCACCCATGTGAAAGCCCTGGATGACATGTGCTATGTCATGAAAAGATTCGATGATGAAACGGATCTCTTGATCAGCGGTTTGATCTCACCAACGATGATCCGGAAAAAAGAAACAATGGAACACATCAAGGGGAGCGGCGCAGATAAGATCGGTGTGGCAGTTGATGCTGTCTCGAAAGAGCTCTTTGATAAATTCAGGGGAGACGGGGTGAAGGGTCCCCATGATTGGGAACATTACTGGCAGGTTGTTGAATGGGGGGCCGATGTTTTCGGGAAGAATAATATCGGAGTCCACCTGATCGTCGGATTGGGAGAAACGGAAAAAGAGATGATCGGAACAATTCAAAGAGCCCAGGACCTTGGAGCACGGACCCATCTGTTCTCATTCTATCCCGAACCCGGAAGCGGCATGAAGGACTGGAAGCAGCCCAAACTGAGCCGGTATCGAAGGATACAGCTAGCCCGGTATATCATCAACAAGGAGATCGGGCGATTCGATGATATGAAATTCAATGACGAAGATCAGGTTGTGGATTTCGGATTGTATCCCGGAATAGATCTCGAGGAGATCATCGAGGACGGAGAAGCATTCATGACATCGGGGTGCGAGGGCAAGAGCGGAAAGGTAGCTTGTAACCGACCATATGGAAATGAAAGACCCTCGAAACCCATGAGGAATTTCCCCTTCCTCCCTGAGAAAGAGGATATCGTGATGATCAGAGAACAATTGAATGATTACTCGGAAGAGTGATTGGTCGATTGAATATGTGATGATTATTGTGAATTTGCTATATCCGAGGGTCATTTCAGCCTTCGGATCTGCTAAACGTTTTCAGAGACAACTCGAGTAATCTATATCTTCCCGACATATAACATTAAAAATAGCATTACTCCCACAGCTTGCAGCGAATTCACAAAAATGATACCTTTGTAAATATCCCGGTAATGTGTCCCCTGTAAAAACCAAAGATACACAAAGGGCTGGAACACGATAAAAGGCCAGGTCTTGTACAGGTATTCATGTTTCCATGGGAAATCCTCGAATATACCCTGAAACAGAAGAATCGTCATTGCAGTGATAAGTAATATTTCACCTATCCAGATCGTTCTCTTCTTTCCGAATTTGACTGCCAGTGTATTCACATTGTTCTTTTTGTCGGCATCGTAATCGGCGACGGTGGTTGGTGCATACAATGCTCCCAGAACAAAGAATATGGAAAGCAGGTAGAAAATCGGGAATTCATCGATTGGTCTGTGGATGGACCATCCTGCAAGGGGACAGAGAATACCCAGACCGATCATATTTGTCAGAAGGTCCAGCCCCCCCCTTGCCTTTAACCGTATGCGTTGGTGAGAATATAATACTGATAGTAAAAATATCCCGCTGACCAGTAAAAACATCACAAGTGAGATGGTAATGGTTAAAAGCAATCCAATGATTCCAACAATAATACTGATCCATAATATTATTTTTGGATCGATATTTTTCTTGTAAATGATCGATAAGGGGGCTTTTCGTGGATTGATCACATCATCGGAAACATCATAATAATCATTGAACAAAAAGGTGAATGCGGCCATCAGCGGACCGACGATGATGCCTGCCAAAATCCCCTGGGAATCGGGAAATAACTCCCGAGAAGAAACCACGTAGCCGATGTAGAAAGGAAATAATGCAACTATCCAGAATTCGATACCGCTCAGATGGAATATTGAGATGATGGTGTTTGAATAGATACTCTCTCCGATCGTTTTCTTATCGGTCACGATTGGGGATAATTGGCTTTGTTATTTATTGATTTTGAAAGATGCAGGGTATGTGTGAATGAATCCTTAAAGCAGGATGACTGGTTGATTCAGGAATTGCTATCGTTCATTTCCCTGCCATTCCCATCCAAGCCATCCTTTGATATTTGCATTGTTGATGATGCAACCATTTTTACATTTTAATGCCTTTTTTTTATAATTCATTAGGAAATTCAAGAGATACATTGTGAACATATTC
>CAZTGJ010000288.1:0-4411 GCA_964613025.1 uncultured Thermoplasmata archaeon
ACAAGCATTTTAACACTTTGACGCTGCCCCCTTTAGGGGGTAGTAGTTCACTATTGTTTCCATTAATTGATGGAGATGAATCACATCACCCAGCGCATATTCGATTTGCTCAGGAGTCAAAGGACGTTCCCACCAATCTGAATTCTGCTCCTCTTTCGATATGTCGATATCGAGCATGTTGGATAATAGAAATCCAAGGCTTGGTTCTGGTATCCCTTCGATAAAACTGTGGGCAATTTGGGTATCAAGAACATTCTTCGGAAGGATTCCATACTCACCATAGAAGATCTCATACTCGTTTTTCCCGGCATGGGTAATTTTCACAATGTCTTCATCTTGCAGTATCGAGAGGAAGGGATGAAGATCATGAACATATTTGCAATCTATGATATAATTCTCATCTGGGGTGGCGATTTGTATGATGCACAATTGTGGACGATATCGTTTCTCTGGAATGAACTCAGTATCAATGGCTACCCATGGGGCTGAGGTAAGCGTCCTCATGCTTCGTTCCAGGTGTTCCTGATTTTCGATGAGGGTGTATTGTATTCCACATTCCATTATCAAATTCATCACCCCATTCATTAATCACCGATGAGCACATAGGTCGAGCCATAATCTTTCGGTACAATGTTGATTGCGGGAATCTCAGGGAAATTTCTCGCTATGTGCTTTCGCAAGCCGCCTTCACTTTGGATGAAACTCCTGATTGCCACACCATTATTGTATCCATGGATCATGAGAAGACATCTATTATCATTACACCAAGCCTCCTCGATGGCATTGCAGATTTCGATTTCTGCATCGTACAGGCGTAGATCGTGAAGATCTACTTCAATGGGATCATTCGTTCCGCTCAATGCATCACCTCAGAAAATGAATGGGAAAAAGAAAAAAGAAAGGATTGGTGGGGTCCTCCAACAATCCCTACTTGTTCTTCGAAGCTGCGCGTTGGGCGCGCGACTTGAAGCCCTGATTGGACCCGGATTTGTCCGCGTGGGACTGAATCCTGGAAGCTGCAGATTGGTTCATGGAACCTTTTCCGCCTTTGCCCTTGGCCATGTGGAATCACCTCCTGTGTGTTTGTCGTTGTTGGTGGGATTGATTTCATTGGAATTGAGTTGGTGTCGGATGTCATATTCCTCAGAACGCAGGTTATTGGATTATAGCCGCGGGCGGACAGTCCGCAAAGATTAAATATAGTCGCCAACCAATGGCGACTATGGTGAATATTCATATTGCATTGGTCGGGAGGGACACAGAGAACATCATCAACGGAGTTCAGAAACGGGGTGGGGATGAGCTCTATCCTGTGACATCGGAGAAGTTCCTGGAGGAGTCTGTTCCGAAGATCTGTGATAAACTGCCTGCTGTGAGAGTCCACAGTGAGATCAACGGTCGAAGTCTGGTTATTGACCCCTTCCAGGAGGATTCCTTTGTCAGGATCGTGGGGCTGATTATTGAGATCGTCCAGAGCCGCCAGGATGATGATGCAGATATCCTCATCAATATCACCGGTGGGACCAACCTCATGAGTGGTGCAGCTGTGACCGCTGCAATGCTCACTGGAACCGGAGCATACTATGTGAACAAGCATCCGGACGAAGAGCAGTTCGAATCACACGTGGTCGATCTGCCATTGATGATGGACACGGTGAAGATCTTGAAAAATGAACGCCGCAGGCGGGTTTTGAAGGAACTGGAGAATGGAAAAGAACGAACGAATGATACGCTTGCGGATAGTCTAAAGATGAACAAGAAGTCAGTGTCGAAACTCATTCAGCTTCTGGAGGCAAAGGGCCTCGTGAAGAGTGAGAAACGAGGCAAGAATCGATATAATCGCATTACTGACGAGGGAAGAATTGCAGTAACGCTCATGAGGTAAGAGATTTGCTACAACGACAAAAGGATACTCATACCATCTTCAAGCAGGCAATCACACGGAACCTTGCATTCCTTCGCATTCAAACAGGGTTGCACCTGATCTCAGAGTACATCAATTTCTCATTCGAGGATTATAAGCCTGATCTGCTGAAGATACTTCCCAAGACCCTCCAGGGAACGTCAACGTACTCCAAGGTGGAAGAATGCTCTGATGCCTATGGCTTAATCGATTGCCTGACCGACACTGATGTGTCCCACATTTTGGACAATATCCGTCATGTTCCAATGCTGAGGAATATCGGAGAAATCGTTCCCGAGGAGTTCATCGATCCTGAGGTGGTTTCTTTCTACCTTCCGATGATTAAAGAGGGTGCTCAGCTTGTCAAGGAAAATCCACTGTATCAGGATATTCTTGTCATGACGGTCAACGCGTTCGAGGTGTATCTTCGTGATACCCTTCATGATCTGATTGTGAACAATGGAGAAATCGCAAAGAAATTCGAGCCACGAGTGAAAGCAGAGTTAAACATTGATGAGGATCTTGAATTGCATCGTAGTGTCAAGCAGATGATTGCCCACCAGATCACCCAACGGTCTTCCTTCTACAGCATGAAGAAGATCCAGGACCTCTTCAAGATATGTTTCAGGAAATATGGTTCAGGACCATTCAGGATCCATCCGAGGGACAAGAAGATAGATTCGGTTGATTATTATCTTAAGCTCCGGCATCTCATTGTACACAACGGGAGCATTGTGGATAACCGATTCCTCAAGGATATGCCACGATGTGAATTTGCCGTTGGGGAGAGACATCCGGTACGAGAGGATGAGGTTCTGGAATTGATCGGGTTGACACAGCGCATGGCTGGGATTATTGAGATCGCGATTGATGAGTATTGAACCTACTGTGGAATCGGATAGAGAATCCTGATGACGTTATTAATATGGGTTATCAGCTTCTCTCTCACGATCAGTACGTCTGTCTTGGATATGGTTTCCTTATGTTGCTTTGGATTTCTCGCATCAGCAATGGCTTCACATGCATCGACAAGTGTTGATAAATCTTCAGATGGGATGACTCCAAGGATGGTTTTCCGAAACCTATCCTCTATCGGGTTTGCCGATGGATTCGCTGCATCCCTTAGTGCATACTTCCAGTTACCCAATGAGAGAGATTTCTCGATACAGATGAGTTTTGAGAGATATGATGGTAGCTTCGAAATTTGTGAATTTCCGAAGAAAAATGGATGACGAATGCAATTTCTCTCTTTTCTTGTGTTCACATAATTATTTATTTTCCGGACACTGGCAGCAAATGGATTTGTGATACTATCGATGAGCATCATCTCAACAGCTTTCGAATAGTATCCGAGAACATGGGAAAACTCCAATAGTCCAGTCTCATCCTTCAGCTGGACGAGCGACACCTCAGCCGTTCGAATCGAACTTTGAATCTCTGGATTGTTCACAGCATGAATGTTGATTCGGGTCTTGGCGAATTTTTCTAGGATATCTCGTTTCTTTCTGAGCTCCTCTTTTTCATCCTCGGAAGCATGATCCATGACAATATTCATTTCGTCTATTGCGGACTGGTAATCACCCAAAACTGCCAAGGATGTTGATATGTTGATGTGGATCCTATGATTGTCTGGAGAATAGTCCAATGCCTTCCGATAGTACGATATTGCTTCTTTATGATCATTCTGGACGGCAACGTTGATTCCTTGGTTGTTGAGGATGAGCGTCCTCTCCTCGTTCTCCTCAGCGTATTCCATCGCTTTCTCGTAGAACTCATCGCTCTCCTCGAAGAAGCCCCAGTTCGCGGCCTTTCGCGCAATTTTCATGGTGAAGTGATATTTCAGCTTCTCTTGGGTGAATAGGCTGGCGATCTGGTCAAAGAGTGACCGATCGATCTTTCCGCTCGTCAGGATCAGGTGTTTCCTCATGAACGTTGAATAGAGAAGGTCGGGGTCTGTTGAGGACGAGTAGATATCATGGACAGATAGAGCGATGTTTTGGATTCCTTCATTCCGCTGTCCCAGATGATACTGGAGAAGACCGCATTGCAGTCGAATGAGAATGGACGTTTCGTCATGCTCCAGGATGTTCGTGAATGTGCTCAGCGCATCATCATAGGATCCACAGATGAACGCAGCGAGCCCTGTCCACGTATGAGAGCGGGGGTCATTCTGGACTGCGAACGATCTGGTGATCCAATAGCGAGCACTCGAACACTGATATGATGCAAGATGTTGTAGTCCACGGTCGAAGTACTGTTTTCCGCGTTCCTTCTCAAGAAGTCCTCCTCTCGCTGATGTGCTCGGTTGCGTTATCTTACCATGAAGGATCTCCTGGTTTAGTTCAGCCATTCGATGTGTAGCAGCTGTTCTCTGATCTTCAAGAATACCTTTCGGCATGCTGAAAAACTCGCCAAGTGCATCATACTCCTTGTCCACATGCCCTGTTCTCCTATAGGCAGTTGCAGTGTGAAGCATGAGGATGGCTTTCTGTTCGTCTGGGAATTGAT
>CAZTGJ010000289.1:0-4409 GCA_964613025.1 uncultured Thermoplasmata archaeon
TTGGTAACTGGGGATAATGAATATTAACATTTATCAGGGGTGCGAAACATGAACTCAATGAACGAATACAATAATTTCTATGCCAGAAGAATCTATTGGGGGAGTCCCTCGGGCCCCTACCACGAAGAAGATAATCCCAACGGTACCGGTGATACGATCATCGGTCACGTAGAATTCGATTCATGGGAGGAAACCCCCTATGATCTTACAGATCATACCCCCCCTCCCCCCCCCACTAACCTCACTATTCTCAATGCCAATTATTACATCGAAGCACAGCATCTTACCATCGTCTCACTGGAAGAAGAATACACGATCACTGTAACCGGTCCTTCCCTTGCCGACGACCCGAGTTTGAAAAGGTTGGACTTTTATATCAATTCCCCTGAAGCATCAATTTATACCGAATATAATGTCAGTGACAACAATTACTCCTTCCTATGGACTCCAATGGACTATTCCAGATTTGACCAATACCTCTTTGTTATAGCCTATGATAGGAATGGGAACATGGCACAGTCTCAATTTCTCCGATTCCAGGCCGTCTATTCTTTCTCCGACCTCACCGTTTCGAATATCTCGCTTTCCGACACCGCCCCGATTTCCGCTCAGAACGTCACCATCACAGTAACTGTTCATTGCCAGAAGATCAGCAAAGGAACGGCCACTAATGTCAAGGCAAAGATTTTTTCAATCGAATCCAACGGGAATCAGGCCTATCTCGGTGTGATCGATTTCGGAGAAATTGACCCTGATCTCGATTACTATCCCGACGATCCGGAGCTGGGAAAGGGTGATGTGCAGAGAAGCCTGAGCTGGATTGCGGCACCCTACCTGTTTCACGGGGATGATATGAACTTCACGATCCGTGTTCAGGTGGATCCGGACGGCTACGTTCGTGAGCTCAGCGAGACCAACAATGAAAATATAACACCGGTTCAGGTCACCGGACAGTCAACTGGTCCTCCTGAAGTCATTGTAAATGAATTGCCAAGTTCCCTTGAGGATTTCATCGGATTCGGAGCTTTGGTCACCAGTAATGTCAGAGTTCGGACTGTGGAATATCGTTTCGAAGGGAGCGAGAAATGGAGAGGCCTGTCGTCTTCCACCGATTGGGACTCCAGGGATTATAAAGGTATTTCCAACTGGAATCTGGTTCTGAACATTTCAGCATATGAGCCAGGCAACTACACTTTCTTTGTGAGAGCGTACGACGGACTGTATTATTCGGAATCCGTGGGAATGAGCTTTGAAATAGAGGACTCTCGGGCTGGAGATAAGGACGATCAGCAACAGACGCTGTGGTTTATCCTTATTGCCGTGATATCACTCATTCTTATCGTTGCCCTTCTCTTGGTACAGCGATCCAAATCCAAATCCAAATCCAAATCCGATCCATCCAATAAACTGGACCTCCCGGAAAGCTTGGAATCCCTATCTGCCACATCCACTACTCAAGCCCCCGCTCCTCATTCTTCAGCGCCCACCTCATCGAATGCTTCCTCATCGAGCCTTTCGGGCTCAACCGGTCCTCGGCATTCATTGCCTCAGGCACATTCAACCGGACCTCGCATAAATGCTCACTCCCCCCCGCCCCCCTCCTCCTCCCCTAGTACTGGCAAATCTCAATCGACAGCTCCAACCTCTTCAGATGGTTCCGAATCCAATGTCCCTATGATGGATTCTACAGAACATTCAGCTCACCTGATAACATGCCAGCACTGCGGGAAAACGATTCCCTGCAATCCCGAGGAAAGATCCATTCGTATTCCCTGTCCCGAATGCGGAAAGGACACCGTTGTCAAATGATATTAGCAGACCCGGTTTTCATCAGGGAGATTTTCAATTCCATATAGCCCACTCCATCGTCAGAGAAGTTTATCCATTCTATATAGCCTACTCCATTGTCAGAGAAGTTTACCAAATCCATTATATCCAGCTTCGGATGTTCCATACCAGAGGACAATCATTGAGCAGAAAGAGAAACCATGGTCCATCTCTCATTTTCGGAGTTTTTCTGTTTACGTTAGTACTTTTTTCATTGTTCCTCCTATTCGATGTGGGGTGGGGGGAAGCAGGGGGGGAAACGATCACAGTCGACGACGACGGGAAGCCGGGAGAGGCAGACTATCCGAAGATCCAATGGGCTATTGATAATGCGACCAGTGGAGATACCATCCGTGTCTTTGCAGGGGAATACAACGAAACCCTTGTTGTCAATTCATCCCTGAGCATCATTGGAAATGGGTCCGAGAACACTTTACTTCGTTTTGTTCAGGATTATCGAGAGGGGAACTATTCAGCCACAGGCTCTCTGCTCGACCTGAATGCAGATGATATCACTATCACTGGTTTCACTCTGGAGGGATCCATGCTCTGGATGGGCAGGATCGTTGAGATCAATGGATCCGATAATTGTACTATCTCCGGAAATATCTTCGATCTGGCATTCGCGTTCCCCATTTCCCTTGTCAGATGTAGCAATATCACCATCGTCGGCAATAATTTTTCAGGAGGATTGAATTGGGGATGGGGTATCGTTTCGGGATTCGCATCGGACAACATCACTTTCATCAATAATGTCATGTCGTCCCAGTACAACTTTTTCACACTTTCAAGTTCCCATCACATCAGGATCGCTAACAATCATCTAAACGCGTCCCAATCCTTTCCCAATACTCGGGGGATATCTTTGATATCTTCCTGGGGCGCTGTCATAGCAAACAATACACTTCACAGCTCAAATGGAATATACTGCGAGAATTCCTCACAAATTCTTATCGAGAACAATGTATTGAATTCCACAAGAACAGGCATCGATCTTTTTGAATCCCATCACATCACGATCAGGAACAACATCATGATCGAAACCGGGATCGACATAGACGGGCAATTTCTCGAAAGCTGGAACACCCACTCCATCGACACTTCGAATACCATCAATGGAAATCCATTGGTCTATCTCGCTAACATAACGAACCAGCAACTGGGAGTCTTTCACGGTCCTGTAATCCTTGCCAATTGCAGTCAACTTCTGATTGAGGGTCAGAATTTCAGCGGCACGACCATTGGGCTGCTCGTGGGTTTCTCATCCCACATAACCATTTCCAACTGTACCTTCACCTACAATACAATCTCCGGGATTTCCATAGTCCGTTCCCCCAAGGACCTGTCAGGATCCATCATTGTAAAGCAGAGCTATTTTCTTGGGAACGAGATCGGAATATCCATCTACGAATCGTATCATACAATTCTGGAGGAAAATCTAATCACTCAGAGTAAGCAAAACGGAATCTATGATATGGGCTGGAACACCACCATTCTTCAGAACTCCATTGTCGACAACAGCAAATCCGGTATCGTGGTTTTAGGGTTCAACTCCATCATTATGGGCAACACCCTTACGAATAATACCGGTGGCATTCATATCGCGGACAGCGAGAACCACACCATCATCAAGAACAACTGTTCGGAAAATAGGGGTAGCGGTATCAGCATCCGATTTTCCCACTTCACCACCATTACCGGGAACATCTGCAATCGTAATGCCAATGGTATCAAACTTTCACTGCACTGGACCGATACAGTCACCGGGAACACGTGCAACGATAATCGGGAGTATGGGCTTTGGATGGATACCCTGAGCGACAGTTATCTGGCAAACAACACATTCCATGGAAATCAAGGAGCCGGACTTTTCATGGAAATGTCCCACGACAATATGATCCTCGGGAATACCCTCTCCAATAATTCACATGGCATCTATCTCGTGGAGTGGAGCTATTTCAACACCTTCATCGACAACACCATTGTTTGGAATGATAATGGCATCACTCTCGGCCCCAAGATCGTTGGAAATACCATCAAGGATAATGCCATTGTGAACAATCATTTCAGTGGTATCAACATCACTATGAATCCCGTCGAAAATGTAATCGTATCACAGAACTGGTGGGGTAATTTCTCAGGTCCATTTTCAGAATCTGAGAATCCTGACGGCATGGGCGACAACATTTCTCTCGGTGGCGAGGTTTTTCCCGAACGTATCAC
Source organism: uncultured Thermoplasmata archaeon (assembly GCA_964613025.1). Lineage (GTDB taxonomy): Archaea > Thermoplasmatota > DAOVMN01 > DAOVMN01 > DAOVMN01 > CAZTGJ01. The sequence continues at coordinate 4,051 of CAZTGJ010000289.1, forward strand.
TTTCAAACCCTGGCTCAGGGAATGGGACGATCCATCCCTCGTACGAGCCGCTATCCCGCCAGCCGACCCTTCCGGTGAGAACGAAAATGACAACGATTTTCTCCCCGAGAATTTCCTTTTCACATGTCTTTTTATTGTACTCATCTTCCTCTTTGTTTCCCTCTTTATTGTGGTCGCTCTGCTTGACATCCCCCCTTCATTTTCTTCCCACTGCTCCTCCTCCTCCTCCTCTCCACCCCCCACTATGCCCCCTCCTTCACACCGCTTTCATCTTCCATCCACTCCCCCCTCTTCAGATACTACATTCACCCGGCCCTCCTCTTCCGCCCCCTCCCCTCCCTCTTCAGATTCCCCCTTCA
>CAZTGJ010000290.1:0-4402 GCA_964613025.1 uncultured Thermoplasmata archaeon
CTCTTCATATCTCAAGGGTGAAAATGGCCGCAACGCTTGTTGGCGGTAATACGGACTGATCGGGGTTTCCGAGGGATACCTTTAATAACCATAAAAGACATTGAGGGATGAAATGAAGCGAATAAAAGTCATCAATGATCCCACCGATCTCGTCCCCATGCTTCATGTTATGGATTCGGACGTGAAGCGGAAGGTTTTTTCCGAGGTTTCTTCCAAGTGGTGTCTGAAATCCGCTATCTCCGAAAAATTCGGAGAGGAGGGGATCGAGGCGCTTAATTTCTTTGTGAAGATGAAGCTCGTTCAGACCCGATGGGAACCCACCCCGAACGGGATCGACATGGCATATATGTCGTATTACACTACTTTTCACATCGATACCTCATGTCCGGTGACCGAGGTTGGAGATATCCTTTTCGTCATGGCCATGCCGGATAAGGAATTCAAGAGCATTGAGAAGAAGGTTGGCAAGATCGTGGAGACGGGAGAGAACTTCCCCCGGACCATTGCCAAGAGCCTTGACATCTCGGAAATAATGCTCAAGTGCATTGTGAAACGTTCTCCATTTCTGGAATTCAAGGGAATGAAGGTCATAAAGGCCAAACTCCAGTAAGGAGTGATGCCGGTGATCGCGGTTCTGCGTCTTGGAGAACGTCCGGAACGGGATCACAGGATCAATACTCATCTCGCACTTGTGGCCCGGGCCTTTGGTGCCGATAAGCTCATCATGTTTTTCAAAGATCCTTCACTTCTCTCCTCGGTTTCCAGTATCGGAGAACGGTTTGGCGGGGATTTCGTTATCGAAGTAGAGGAGAGGAATGCATGGCGAAAGATCATTCGGAACTGGAAGGGAATTATTGTTCATCTCAGCATGTATGGGTTGAGTCTGGATGAGGGTATTCAGCGGCTCAGTGATGCAGAGACATTCGAGAAGGATCATCATGTGAAGAACGAAACGGTGGAGGAAGAGGTAAGAGATGAAGTGGTGGGGGAAGAGGAAAGAGATGAAGTAATGGGGGAAGGGGATAAGGCTGGGGCACAGTGGGTGGGAAAGGAAGACGAGGATGCCCAGGATGAGGGTGAGAGAGAGAACAGAGCAGACCTATTAATTATACTAGGAGGTGAAAAGGTACCTGCAGAGATCTACCAAAAGGCTGACTTCAATATTTCCGTGGGGAATCAACCCCATTCGGAGGTTGCCGCCCTTGCTGTGTTTCTGGACAGATATCATAAAGGAAGCGAGCTTCACACCGAGATGAAAGGTTGGAAGCAGCAGATCATTCCCATGGAACATGGAAAGAAGATGATATCCCAGGATGAATGAGGGGTTGATGAAAACTTGAATCCTGTTGCTGGCAATCACAAAATATTTCTATTGTGATTTCATTTTCTTTCCAGATGAGGACCATAGGAATCTACACCCATGACTTTTCCGTTTTCCATGACCTGGTCCGGCTCCTCAAGGAGCGGGATGTCGAGTTCTTCAGCTTGAGAACAGGAAAGATACCTCCCTGGATCAACGTAGTGATCACCACGGAAGAATCAAAGAGCGAGGTGGAGTTCGATCAGGTGATCATTGTCTCGAAGGATGACCCCCGGACTGCTGTGGAACAGGCCGTTCTGAGCCTGGGAAGGAATGGGGTAGGGGGAATGGAGTACCACTCGCTCATTGTGGGGATTGATCCGGGGGAGAGACCTGGTGTTGCGGTATACGGGGACAGGGAGCTCCTCACCACGGCCAAGGTCGAGTTTCCCGAGGATACTGCTGCCATGGTGAAGCGGATGATCGATTTCTACAAAGCTGACCATGTGATCGTCCGCATCGGGGATGGAGCTCCTACTTCCAGGAATAGGATCATCAATGTACTCCTACCCTTAAATGTGAAGATTGAGATCGTCGATGAGCGAAGTACCACATTCCAGCACAAGACCCCGGACATCCAGGCGGCCATCCAGATCGCACTGAAACAGGGAAGAAAGGTGGACAGTGAAATGGATGTCGTACCCAAGAAGGGTGAGATCGAGGACCTCAAGAGACGGAGCAGGATCATGAGCCGGGGAAGGTTCACCATCTCGAATGACCAGGCTGAAGCAGTCGCAAAGGGAATGAGCACACTGCGAGACGAGGTTGCGCTCAGCGAGAAGCAGTTGTTCGGAAAGAACCAGGTGGAGACGCAGGAGAAGAAGGTGAAGCCGAAATAATTAATACCTGCCCCCGCACCCCCTCCATCATGGGGGAACCCCGGAACACAACTGAACAGCCACACGCAGAATCAACCACGGATACGAAACCAGATAGTGACACACATAAAAAAATCAATGAACCCATTTTAATGGATATTCTGACGTTCCCCTATAGCCCCCGAAAGTTCCAGAAGGACATCATTGATGAGATCACCAGTGTTCTACAGGAGAAAGATCACCTCATCATGGAATCCGGAACAGGAACCGGAAAGACCATTTCCACCCTTGCACCGGCAGTTGATTTCGCTCTGAAGAACGGCAAGAGGATCCTCTACCTTACCAGGACCAACTCACAGCAAACCCAGGTCATCCTGGAACTCAGGGCGATCATGAACAGGCTCAGAGAGATGGAGTTCAAGCTTGCCGAAGGGTTCATTCCCGGGATCGGGCTCCAGGGGAGGAAGAATATGTGCTGCATGGTAGGTATCGATCCCGAATTCGAGGATGCAACCTCTGAGGAACTTTCCCGGCTGTGTAATCGAATGAAGCGGGTGACCAGAGCAGCAGGATCCACGACGCTGATTTCCGACAAAATAACCACCACTATTCCTTCGGTAAATGCACCAAAAAAAACTATTGGAAGAGGGGAGGGAGGAGGAGGGGGAAAGGACAAGATCTGCCCCTTCTATGCGGCAACCCTGGCAGCGGATCTCCAGGGGATCGCGGCTTCCATCTGTGAAGAGATTCCAACTGCCGAGGAGTTCATTCCAAAAATGAAAGAGGACGGGCTCTGCCCTTACGAGCTGAACAAGGTGCTCATAGAGCGGAGTCTCGTGGTGACCGCCCCCTACATCTACCTCTTCGATTCCGGGCTGAGACATCATTTCATGGACTGGATGGGTGCCGCCCTTGAGGACCTGATCATCATCGTGGACGAGGCGCACAATCTTCCCAATTATGCTCGTGAACTTGTATCATCCGAGCTCAGCACCATCTCGCTGGACAGGGCCGCGGCGGAAGCCAGGGAGTTCGGTTCCGACGGACCCCTCAAGATCCTCGAGAACCTCACCATACCCGAATTCGCAAAGAAACTGCAGGAGATCATTCTCGAACTGGAGGAACAGTATGTTCTGGAGGAGGATGGCCTGGTACCCCCTTACGAGCTGGAAGAGGAGCTCATGCACGGCCTCACCATCACCAGCAACAAGCTCAGAAAGGGGATCGGGGAGCTCATCAATCACGGGCTTGCTATTCAGGACGAACGGCTGAAAAAGGGCAGGATACCCAGATCATACATTCATGCCATGGGCCACTTCATGCTCTGGTGGATGGAGATGGAGAGCACCCGGTACATCAAACTCATCCGTGGGGGAGAGAACCCAACGCTAGAACTCTACTGCATGGATCCCTCTGAGGTGATCAGGGTGGTGAAAGCCTGCCATTCATCCATTCATATCTCGGGCACGCTCCGTCCTCTTGACGAGTACCTGTCCTCTTCCGGTCTTCCCGGGGACACGCGCCAGAGGATCTACCCCTCCCCCTTCCCCCCTGAGAACCGCATTGTCTTATTCCAATTTGGTCTTACCACCCGGTATGAGGATCTCACGGTCCAGATGGTGCATAAACTTCTTGATCAGACCCTGGCAATCTGCAACAACATCAAACGAAGCATCATGGTGTTCTTCCCTTCATTCAAGCTCCTGGGAAACTTCTTGGATTCGGGGTTCACCTTTTCCCTGAACCGTCCGCTCTATGTGGAGGAGCAGGGACTTCCCCAGGCGGAGATCATGGTCAGAGTGGACGAGTTCAAGGAAAAAGGAGGGGTGTTCTTCTCGGTGATCGGGGGACGGCTCAGCGAGGGGATGGATTTTCCGGCAGAGGTGCTCGAGATCGTTATTCTGGAAGGTATTCCCTATCCGAAACCCACGGCACGGCAGCGGGCACTCCAGCACTACTACGAGGTCAGGTTTGGTAAAGGGTGGGAGTATACCGTAAAGGCACCAACAACGAGGAAGGTACTGCAGAGCATCGGACGACTCATCCGTACCGAAAAAGACAAAGGGGTTGCGGTGATCATGGACAAGAGAGCGGTCCATTTCAAGGAGGATATTCCCGATCTGCGAGAGTCAGAGGATCTGGTTCGGGATATTACTGAATTTTTTCTAGAAACCCTCTTTCCGCACCCTCTAGGGAGATAATTTGATTTCTGATATTTTCTCCT
>CAZTGJ010000291.1:0-4383 GCA_964613025.1 uncultured Thermoplasmata archaeon
TCGCATAGTTCTCCCAGGAGAGGTCCAGTTCCAGGATCCTCTCCCTTCCCGCCACCCCCATCCTCCGCCCCTTTTCCGGGTCGGTCAGTATCGCTGCAAGTCCATCTTCGATGGCCTGTATATCTCTCGGCGGTATCAGAATGCCTGTCTGTTTGTCCACCATGAGCTCCGGTATCCCGGAAACAGCAGATGCAACCACTGGTTTCTCCACGGCCATGGCCTCGATGACCACGTTGGGCCTCCCCTCCTTCTGGGTGGGAAGAACCAGGATGTCCATGGCATTCTCGTAGAGCGGCATCTCCTCATGCGGGATAAGCCCTTTAAGGACCACATTGTTCTCCAGGCCGTACTCTGCAATCTTCCTCTCGAGCTCCCCCCGCATGACCCCTTCCCCCAGAAGCACGAACAGGGGATCATACTCCTTGGCAAGCTTGGGGATGGCTTCGATGAGATACTGGAGTCCCTTCCTTGGCCTGAGGTAGCCGGCGAAGAGTACGATCTGCCGGTCTTCCGGAAGTCCGAGCTGATTCCGAGCCTCTATTTTATCCATGATCCTGAACTTGTCCAGATCCACACCGTTGGGAATGACCTCGATCTTCTCCTCCGGGATCCCCAGTTCCACATGTTCGTTCTTGGTGTCATGGGATACAGCGATAAGCCGGTCAGCAGTGCTCAGAACCTTCAGGTGCCTTTGTTTTATCTGGGGATATGCATTTCCGGTGGACCAGATGAATCCTCCCCTGAGATGGACCACCATGGGTACCTTCCACTCCTCCCTGACCTTGAGCATACCGTAGCCGTCGGGATAGGAGAAATGGGCATGGATGATATCAGTCTTCCTGATGTTTTTCAGGATGTATCCGCCTGACGATCGGCTGTAACTCGGACCTGCAAACCGGTAGAGAAATCGTTTTGGTACGGGATAGAGATACCGGGGATGATGAATTGTGTAGCCCAGCTTCTTCTCCTGCTCAACCTTGGGAACCTTGGAGAAAAGGTGATTCGGAAATCCTTTGATCGGGAGAACATAGGCCCTGGGAGATACGACCTCAACCTCTACTCCACCGGTGTGAACGGCATCCATGGCCTGCTTTACGAACATACCACGATTGGGATAGTATTCATCAGGGAAATCCTGGCTCACTTCCAGGGAACGCATAAGGCGGGATAGGGGGGAGGGGGCTTATTATTGTTGCTTTGAAAAAACGTATGTGAGAAATTTGAAGAATTTGGCAGGGAAAAGGAAATTATCCTGTCTCCGCGTTCCCCAGAACTCCGCGCGATAGGATCGGATCAGAACAAACTTCCCTCATTGTTCGGCTCATACGGATTGAATCCCGGGTCCCCGAAGTGCTGGTACTGCCAGGTGGTGGTCTTGTCCACGTTCCCTGCCCAGGAGTTCTCGATGAGGTCGTTCTTCGCGTGCATATAGGCAACCCCAGAATCATAATCGTTGTCGATGATGTACCGCAGATAGAGATAGCAGAGGCCGGGGGCGGCGACAGGCTGGTAGGGGTAGGTCTGGACCCAGGAGCCGTAGGCAGTGCGGGTGGGGGCAAGGTAGACGTTCATCCCCTGCTCCATCATGGTATATGTCACACTGTTCTGTTTATTCACTCCATCGATCCTTCCCAGGGAACAGGATACCCCGAAGGTGATGCCCGGGTGCATTTCGGGAAGGTGTTCGCTGTTCCAGGTCATGGTTCCCGTTGGTGTCCCGTGATCGGCGTTGATGATGAAATAGTTGGACATGGCCAGATCCTCCATCATCAGGGTCGTCCCGAGACCGGCGTGGGCTTTATCGGTGTCGTCCTGAGTATTGAACCTTCCAAGTGACCACATGTACTCCCGGCAGTGGTTCTCGGAATCCTCAGCGAACTCGGCCAGCCAACCCATGTAGATCATGGCATTGTTGTTCCAGTTCAGGGGATCCAGCATTCTCAATGGAGGAGTTCCAAGCTGGATGGCAAGGTAATCTCCGTAGTTCACCACCCGGTCGGCATAGTAGCTTATGTCCACGAGCTCCTTTGCCAGGATCCTTCCGATGGAAATCTCGATGGTGTATTTATCACCGTCAAGATCGGCATAGATATTGTCCCCGGGTGTACTCCCGTCCTTTCCCATGGGCAGGGAAATGTGATCACCCACAATGCAAATGTGCTTTGCCGGCATACCTGCATCATCCATGGCCTGAATGGCATCGTGGATCCTGGTGTTCATCTCACTGCTTGAAGCGGAACATGCGATAATGAGTCCTTCGTGATGGGATGCGAACACCCCGGCAAAGGATGAAAGATAGGCAGTGTTGCTGCTGGAAGGAATATCATTGGGATTCACCACGGTGATGTAGTCGAGGGTGATTCCCTTATACTGTGCAATACCGATCTGTTCCGAAAGAAGGTCGTCCTCTGAAAAGACGGTGACCCCGTCGTTATTATAAGGAGTATTACCCAGAACAATGATCTGATTGGCATAGACTGTGCCCAATTTCCAGAGTGCCTCGTCGGAAAGTCCGGGATTGGCATTGTCATAGAGCACGATAGGATAATCCATGATACTGGCATAGGCGGTCATCATCACGGCATGCTGGTAGCTGTCCACCACGATCGCCTTTTCCGGAGAGGTCCAGTAGGACAGGGCTATGTTACCGGCATATCCTGCATATCCGGTACCTGCAGGCATTGTAATGATAAGGGAATTCTTGGGATTCTCAGCACCATCCCAGTCAATAGAGGGCATGACGCCTCCGTTCCTCACCCTCGAAGCAACGATCGGTACAGCCCGGTAATCATCGAAGATCAGTCGCTCCTTTCCTGCAACATCATAAGGAGACAGGTAATTGGTCATGGGATCTGAAATGATTGGTTCCGGTACGTCCCCTAACAGGATATCGATGCTGTGCTGGGCTGAGTTTCCTGCCCTGTCCGTGGCAATGACAGTGATTGTGTAATCCCCATCTGCATAATCATCGGAGTGGAAGGAGAACTCGTAGGAGGGAACGGAATCCGTTGCCTGGATGAGTCCGTTGAAGAAGAACCGCACGAAGGCGATCCCGGATCCCTCATCGACATCCTCAGCATCGACCTTGATAGTTCCAGAGCCATCAATCTTCTCCCCGTCCCCCGGGGATGTAATAACCACGGTGGGTGCCGTATTATCCACGATATATGAGAAGACGTCTTTGGCTGAGTTCCCGGCTTTGTCATAGGCCGTGATCCCGATGCTGTGCTCCCCATCGGTGAGGGTATGGGTTTCCCAATGGTACGTGCGGGAGGTGGAGTTCTTCATTTCTTCGCCATCCACACCGAAGACCACCACATCGATGCCGGACTCTTCGTCAAAGAGTATGGGGTCGAGGGAGACGTTTCCGGAAACATAACTCCCAGATTCCGGTTCCATTCCCCTGATCTCGGGGGGAGTATTGTCCACCTGGACAATCATGGTATCATTATCCTTGTTCCCCGCTCCATCGGTAACGATGACCTCGATGGTGTACTCGGGACCGTCCTCCTCCTTTGTGGTATCCCACTGGTAGCTTGTCTCGCTTCCCTTCTGCACGGTCTGGTTCTTGATCCTGAACTCGATAGTTTCTATCTCGCTTCCATCGTCATGAACATCCACCTCGATGGTGACCATTCTCCTCAGATAGAACCGTGTGGGTGAAATTATCTTCACTGCCGGACCGGTGTTGTCAGTGGTAAAGGAGATATGGTCCATGGCCGAAGCATCCTCATCATCGGTGACCAGGACATCCATAGTATGATCCCCGTCCTCCAATTCATTGCTGTCGAGGGTAAAGGACCAATCCTCCTGAAGGGTGATGTCGCTCCAGTTGCCATCGTCGATCCGATAGGACAGAGCAGATATCTCGCCATCCGGATCGTCTGCGGTTCCCCGCACTGTGATCTCCCCTTTCAGTAAAGCTTCGTTCTCCGGTTCCATGATAGTGATCTCCGGATACTGATTCACATGCTCGTGAACCGTCAATTCTATGCTCTCGGCCGATGATTCGAGATGGCCGTCCTTCACCTCCAGGGTAATGGTATGTTCCCCCGGAGAAAGGGTCGTCTCGAAGCTTATCTCGTTGGAGAGTGATCCGTCGATGCTGGATTCCCACCGATAGGTCAGATCGTCATTGTCCGGATCGGAACTGTAGCTTCCATCGAAGGATATTGTTTCCTCCTCCTGGAATTCGGATCCGTCCAGGGGAGCTTTTATGTCTGCCTGAGGGGGATGATTGTTGTGGATGGTAAAGGTTAGGGTTTTCATATCCTCATTACCGACCATATCCATGGATGTAACGGTGAGTTCATAATCTCCATTACTGTATTTAGCCTGTAGGAATCTGCAAGAATACAATCCCATCATTTCTCTTTCCAGAAT
>CAZTGJ010000292.1:0-4325 GCA_964613025.1 uncultured Thermoplasmata archaeon
TATGGAGTTTTAGAGTTACAAAAATAGGTCATTTTAGCTGTTACATGACACCTTACAACAAACGATTCCTGAGAAAACTATAAAGCTCACCAGTCTCATCCGCGTTCCATGTACGAAGATGCCTATTACTGCTATGGATGCAAGAAGATCGTTCCAAAGAGGGATCAGGAAGAGGCCCCGGAATGTTGCGGTGAGGAGATGGCTCTTCTCCCAATCGAGGAGTGCGTGAAAGCCCCGGCCGCAGCAGAACATGCACGATTCGACGACGAGGACGAACCATGCGATGACGGAACCGGATGAACGTAGATAATCGACTATCATACCCAGGATCTGGGGAGGGGAGGGGTGAGGATAGGATGGGGAGCAGATTAGAGAACATAATAGGAACCTAATAGGGAGCTGAATGCGTGAGGGAAAGAGGCACTGATGATGCGATGACCGGTTGGGAGGTGTGGTTAATCTTTATTTTCATCGCCTCTTTTTTCTATCTGACCCTACCGCATTTTCTCGCTATCATTGCCTCATTCCTTACCCTGTTCATGGCTCAATATCTCTGGCATATCGGTTTTTTCAAGGCTAACAAATATCACAGCAGGAAAGATGAAGAGATCGCCAAAAGGATCAAAGCATCACAGCTCAGACTGAAGAAGGAAGAACGGCAGCGAAAGGAACGGAGGGACGTGGAAAATCACGAGCAATTATGAGCGGAATATTTTTTAAGCATTATTCTTGCGTAAGTTTGAGCCTTTTAATGCTGATCTCCGCGATCTGGCTCAGCACATCATACACTTCCGAAACCGGGGGACTGTATGCGAATTCTGCATCCGCCAGATCGAACACGTCAAGACCCGAACTGATGGCAAGGCTGATGATATTGATCCTCCAGGCTGCTCCTTCCCTGCCAACCGCCTGGCCTCCGAGGATCTTCCCGTTGTTCTTATCGACGATCAACTTCAAGGCAATACGCTCTGCTCCCGGCATCCAGTGAGGTTTAATGACTCCCTTCACCACCACACCCTTGGCATTCTCGAAGCCAGCATCCTTCGCTGATTCGAGGTTATATCCGGTTGCTGCAACCTCGATCTCACCCACCATGGACACGAAGGTGTTGAGCACTCCTTTGTACCTGGCATTCCCGCCTGCGGCGTTCTTTCCCGCAATCATACCCATTCGATAGGCTGAGGTGGCCAGGAGCATGTTCGTTCTCGTATCGTCGATCCTGCAAAAGGACTCAACACAATCTCCGATGGCATAGACACCGGGGACATTAGTTTCCATCCTTTCATTTGTAACGATACCATGCCTGCAGACCTCGATACCACAGGCCTCTGCAAGCTTCGTCCTGGAGCGCATTCCCACTGCCATGACCACGATATCACAGGGAATTGTTACCCCGGCGACATCCACTGATTCGACCCAATCTTTACCATTGATACTGTCGATGCCCTTACCAAAATGAATGTGGATCCCCATCTCCTGAAGATGCTCGACTATTGGACCACCCATGTCGGGATCAAGGTTTCGTGGGAAGGGGGGTGGTGTTCGTTTTGTTACATGAACATCCAGCCCCAGGACCTTCAGCGCCACAGCGACTTCAAGACCAATGGCTCCTCCACCCACCACACAAGCACTCTTCAGTTTCGAGGCAAGAGCGGCATCCCTGAGTTCTTCGGAATCCGTAGGATTGGTTACATAATGAAATCCCTTTCCCATGAAATCGTTCGCACCTGGAATGGGCAGATTGACGGGCTCTGCACCTGTCGCCAGGATCAGAGAATCGTAATCGATGGTCGTATCCTCGCAATTCACGAGGTCACGGACGGTCAGCTTCCTGGATTCGGTATCTACGGAAATGACCTCATGGGAGAGCAGTTTTGTCACATTCCTGGAGGTTGGAACATCATGTTTGAGATCGTCAAAATCCGGAACGATCCCCTCGATGGCAAAGGGAAGGCCGCATGGACTGAACATGTCGAAATCCCTTCGTTCGATGATCGTGACATTTGCTTTCCTGTTGGTGGTCGATGCTGCCTTGGAGGCATAGAGCCCTCCCACTCCCAGCCCTACGACCACAATGTTCTCGATATCCGCAGTGACTTGTTCCGATTCATTGGCACCAGACATGACCATACCTCTTTCCTAATATTCCATGTGATCCACCCATGAATTCAGGTTGCTATCACCTGTATTCATTATCGATCGGGACAACGTATGAATGTTCAATAATTGGTCGTCCGAGTCTTCGATACATTGGGATGGGAATTTCGATACGGCAAAATTCATTTGAATGTTAAATGTTTGGCTTTACCCGCTCATTCCCCTTTCGGTTCATCTCCAAAATCAGCGTCCTTCGCCTTCGGTGGCTGTTCCGCTATTTTTGGAGAATCTTTGGCCGTGGCATTCCCGGACTCATCAGATTTCCCTGCCGCAGTTTCTTTATCCTTATTGTCCTCACTGTCGGATTGCACCATAAATTGGTAAACTGCTAGCATGGCGATAATGACAACCACCAGTACAACCAGGACCACAGTGAAATACCCTCTATCTTCTTTGTCCTCTACTTTGATCGTGGTGGTAACTGATTCAGACCACGCACCGCAGTCATCCTGGACCCGGAGAGAGATGATATGATCTCCGCCAGAGAGATTCGAGGTGGTGAAGGAAGGCTCTGTTCCGTTGTAGATCTCACCGTCGATACTACTCGACCACACATATCTCACGATTTCACCATCGTCCTCCCCCTCCCCGCTGAACCGGATCTTTTCCCCCTCCTCGATTTTTTCTTTTATGTCGGGAGCTTCATGCATGACTGCTATGGGATTCCGGTTGATCCTTCGTTCAGCCCAAGGCGAGAACTCGACATGATCCGTGACATTGTCCCCTACCGCTCCTGGATTGTCGGCGTCATGATAAGGCCCTGTCTCATCCCCCCACCAGGTGTGTGAAGCATTCATTGTTCCATCCACGGCTCCCACATAGATGCCGAACTCACTGTTACCAAAGATGTTGTTGAACCTCGCGGAGTTATTTTTCGAATCATGGACCACACGTATGCCGAACTTGCTATGGGAAATGGTGTTATTGTTGAGGATGTTATGGCTTGAGGAGGATCGAATGTATACTCCCCTTTCCCCATTGCCGGTAATCATGTTGGATTCGAGCTGGTTACTGCTTGCATCATCTGACATATGGATCCCTGCTGCCGCATTGTTCGAACAGTTATTACCTCTCAGGAAGTTCCTCTCCGAGATCTCGATATGGATCCCATCCTGATTGTCGGTACAGATATTGTTCATGAGGGAGTTGTCCGGAGCATTGGAAAGGAGGATCCCTTCTTGATTTCCGGAGTTGAAGTTGCCTGAAAGGAGATTATTACTTGAATGGGACAGGAAAATACCATTTACATTGTTGGTTCCGGTGTTTCCGGAGATCGTGGAATAATCACTACTTGATATGAAGAATCCGTGGTCATAGTTCGAGTCACACACATTATTACGTATGATCATTCTATCGGATTCACGGACATATACGCCGTAGTTGCTGACGTTGCAATTATTCTCCTCCAGTGTGATGTTGTCGGATTCTTCAACATGAATGCCGAAGTTCTTGTTCATCAAGCAGATATTTCGGGATAGGACCGCTCCTGAGGAGGATTGTACTTTGATCCCGGTTCCAGAGTTGTTCGAGCAGTCGTTTCCTACAACCCGGGCACCTGAGCCGTTCACCAGAATTCCAATGGTATTATCGCTACAGATATTGTCATTTACCTCTACATCGTCTGCGTGTATGGCGATCCCCGCTTCATCCTCCCCACTGTTCCCGATCTCGAATCCACTGATGATCACATTTGGTACCGTAATGCTGACCACCGCACCGCTCCCCCCGCCATCTATGAGCGTCGATCCGTTTCCGTTGCCGGCGATGATGGTAATCTGTTTATCTACGACGATCGATTCAGTGTATGTTCCCTCTTCCACCAAGATCGTGTCTCCATCGATTGCATTATCCAGTGCTTCCTGAATCGTGTTAAAGTCCCTACTTCCGTCAGATGAAACAATTATTGTCCTCTCCTCACCCATGGAATCCATTCCCGCGATGAAACTGGAGACTATGAGAAAAACAAATACAAGGGTGAGACTCCCATGTACCCTGAATGGTGCAAGATTTTTCATATTGGCGACTCCACAGTGCTGAAGATACGTCGGTAAAACCAACGATCCGACTAAATTAAAATGGCCCTTTTTTTCATGGTATTTAACTTTTCTTGACTAAGCAGTATCTCCGAATGACTGGTTGTCCTGAGATAGGATCACCTAACAACCCGT
>CAZTGJ010000293.1:0-4299 GCA_964613025.1 uncultured Thermoplasmata archaeon
AAATTTTACGATGATTAAATATATTTTGGTGTTCTGTTATGAAACACCCTCCTTATAGAATATTTCATGTCTGCGCTACGTATACTCATCGAATACCTCCAGTTACGATTTATTCGTCAAGTTCGAATAAGTTCAGTTATTTAGCTCTTTCTATGTATCTCGATAGTAATGTGGTGCAGAGCCCAAATGTAGAGGGCAATTGCGGATGCCCCTCCTCCTTATCCCACCAGATCTTCCCTGCCCCTCTTGCCCCCCTCCGGATCGGAGTCCTCGTCATCGTCCCCGTCGTCATCCCTCCACCACATTCTGTCTCTGCATCTTCCCTCTATTGAAAACCAGCCATCAACCAACATTCCACTCACAAATTACCGGGGAAATATTATTAGTGCACAGCTACGGAGCAGCACCACCAAAAACCGGAGGAATTCCAATGCAGTCATCCGAGGACAACAATTTCATCATGATAAAACTGAGCGACGGGGAGGATCTTTTCTCATCTCTGGAGGAGATCGTGAAAAAACATGATATCAAAGCCGGAGCGTTCCTCTGCGGAGTTGGGATGCTGCGGGATTTCGAGACCGGCTACTGGACTGGCAAGGAGTACGAGAGTGAAATGCATGAGTCACCCCATGAGCTTCTCCATTTCGGAGGAAGTATAGCCACGGTGGATGGCAAACCCATGTTCCATATCCACTGCACGGTAGCTGGACGGGATCACAGGGTGATCGGCGGCCATGCGAACAAGGCTACAGTGGCCATGCTCAACGAGATCGTCATCAGAAAATTTGAAAATATGGATCTCACCCGAAAGCTGAATCCCAATTCCGGGCTCGTGGAACTGGAGATCCAATAGATTTTTCCGAAAGGCTGATCTCAGACGGTATCGATCCCGAACTGATTCTTTCTTCCCGTGGTATACCCCGGGGTTGCCGGGCCCACGATCTGAGGTGATTCGACACCGGTAAGGATGATCATAACCTTGACGTATCCCGCCAGCTCCGGCTCGATCCGCGCTCCCCAGATAATGCGTGCATCCCTGTTGATCCTGTTCCGGATCTCCTCCACTGCCATCTGAGCTTCGGATACTGTCATATCAGGTCCGCCGCTTACACTGATAAGGGCACCCTTGGCATTTGAGATATCCACATCGAGAAGTGGGGAATTGATCGCGTTCTCCACAGCGGTCATAGCCCGGTTGTCCTTGTCTCCCTCACCGATTCCGATCATGGACACACCACCGTCCTTCATGATGGTTAGGAGATCGGAAAAGTCAATGGTGACGATACCTCTTCCATCGATGGTCTCGGTAATTCCTTTGATGGTACGCATGAGTATCTCATCCGCAAGCCTGAATGCATCCCTCAAGGGAAGTCTCGGTGCGATCTCCAGCAGCTTGTCATTGGGAACCACAATGACGGTGTCTGTAACTTTTCTCAGCCTGTCGAGTCCGATACGAGCATTCTCGGCCCGCTGTCTCCCTTCGGCTTTGAATGGATAGGTTACCACCGAGAGTGTCAGGGCACCTGCCTCTCGTGCAAACTCCGCGATGACCGGTGTGCTTCCGGTTCCGGTGCCTCCTCCCAGACCTGCAGTAACGATAACCACATTACTGGAATCCACCAGATTCTTGAGCTGTGCCTCGGCCTCATAGGCCGCATCCTCACCCACACCTGGGTTTGCCCCCGCACCCAGTCCCCGGGTTATCTTCTTTCCAATAAGAACTTTCTTGTCCGAATTTGTCCTCAACAACTGCTGGGCATCGGTGTTCACCGCAACGAGATTCACATCCTTGAGGTTCTCGTCCTTGCAACGCTGAATGGTATTGTTCCCACCCCCTCCGGCTCCGATCACCGAGATGCGTATCTTGGTCTTTCGCACAAGCTCCTCTAACTCCCTGTCCTCGATCCCCGGCTCTTTCATGTCAAGTATCTTTCTGGTTTTCTTCTTTTTTTCGTCCTGTGCCTTCAGTGCATCGTTCATTAGTGATTCCATATTTCAGCCTCCGCAGCTCAACGGTGGTTCTCGACTTTACCTTGTCACCAGACTGGTTTGGTTTCGCCCGGGATTGACTCGTCCTGGTGGTGGTTCAGTGGGCAACACGAAATTCACTTAATAATGTTTTGTAACTTCAGAGATAATCTTCGATATATTTCTTCACCCTGGCAGCAGGTGTAATTACCCCGTAATGGCCTTCACACAAGATATCGGTACGGAGATCGATGAGGCGTTCTAGCGATCTGGTGTGGAGTTCCCGATCCGATCCCCAGACAGGATTGAAGGGTCCGTGGATGTCCTGTCCGAAGAGCACTTTTTTCCCTCCAAGATTGCAGAAAACCGCAATACTTCCCGGTGTATGACCGGGCATCTCAATGATCCTGAAGGGGATCCTGTCAACTGTGATTACTGTCTCTTTCTGAATGTGCATGTCGATCCCCACCGGCGGATACCGGATCCCATAATATCCTGCGGCACTCCGTATGGGATCATATCGCTCCATGATCCCGGCATCCTTCTCATGTGCCACTAAAATGGAGCCGAATTGTTCCTTCAATGCAAGAGCCCCACCGATATGATCGATATGGGCATGGGTAAGAATGATGTGACTTGGACGAACATTGAGGAATTCGATGTTCTGGATGATCCCGATTGCGGTAGGATCAGCCCCGGCATCGATGAGCACACCCTTTTCCTTTGCGGTCTGAACAAGGTACACCTGGCAGTCACCACCATGGGTGAGATTTCCCGACCCAACAAGGAAGAGTTCGGGAAGTATCTGTTCGTACATGACAGAGCTTTTTCTGGAATACTTAATAATATTATGGGAGGTATAAAGATATGGGGGTATGGAGAAAGGAAGTACCGAAAAGGGGTGCGGAGGAGACTGGGCAAACCAATAAGATAAGGGGGGGCAGGGGATACGGGAGGCGGAAGCGAATGGTCCGCATTGAACACCGAAAATCACGACGGGTGCCGGAGGGGGGGGCAGGAAGGGGTCGAAGACGAGAATCCTCAAATCACACGCGCGGATAAACCTTTAAATACTATTCCTCAGCTCATGGGAACGGATGCACATTCGATCCAACCCCTATCGTTTCGAGAAATACAAGAAGGTACTCTCACTAATATCTATTGTAGTCATGTTCTCAGGACTGAGCGTAGCGTTGCTCATCAGCTACTGGAGCAGGCTTCTGGGAGTATCTCTCTTTCTTCTGGGGGGAGTTCTCCTCTACTTCTCTTCAAGAATAGGTGGGCAGTCCCTCTCCAAACCAAGGGGTTTCATCTTTCCCATGGACAAGGATGGCAGACTTCCGATCATCTCAGAGCGGATCGTGAATGTCATCACTTTCGACGGCAAGTACCCCCAGGTCATGCTCATTGGCGGCGTCCTCATTGCCGGAATGATCGTCATTTTCAATTTATTTTTCACATCATCCACCTATCTTGGAAGCAATGACTATGTGGTGCTCATGCTTGCCCTCTCCATCGGGTCCTACCAGTACATACCCAGGAAGTACGCGGTAGAACGGGATTTCATGCTCATGTTTCTCTTTCTGCTCTTCCTCATCGTGGTGATCCCATCCACATACTATGCGCAGACCTACGGGACCACCGAGGGAGGCTGGGAGGATGAAAATCCTGACTCCCCTATCATCCATTATCTGCTTGCCAGACCCCTTGCCTTCATCATGAATACTTTTTCAAATCTTCCCCATGTAGAGGTGAAAGGAGTCCTCATCACCTATCACGATATCAATGGTGAGCGGCTGAGTATCTCCATTGCCTTGGGATGCACAGGTCTCTACTCGGCCTCCATTTTCCTCTCGGCATTCATTGCCTATATCCTGGTTGAATACCGGAAGATCGATACAAAGGTTCTTGGATTCCTCTCCCTTGGCATCCTGACCTCCTATATAGCGAATCTTCTGAGAATGAGCATTATCCTCATGGTTGGATACTACTATGGAATGGACGCGCTCCTCCAGGCTCACAAGAATGTTGGAGAGCTCTTATTCATGTTCTGGATCGCCATTTTCTGGGGTTTGATGTTCAAATATCTTGACATCAATGTTCCCTGGGATGACGAGAAAGGGAATGTCGAAGGGGGGAAGAAAAAGCCGGATGAAGCAACGAGTAGTTCAGCAGGAGAGGAGAAGGAATCATCCGGGGAATCGAAGGAAGAAGCGGGGAAGGAAGAGCCAGATGGGGAGGAAAACAAGGGAGAGGAGAAAGGGCAAGAAGAAGATCCTGACAAGAAAGTCGCCTTCGGCGACAACTTCTCTCTTTCAAGGGTCTAATTCA
>CAZTGJ010000294.1:0-4298 GCA_964613025.1 uncultured Thermoplasmata archaeon
AGTAACGCACCATTGATGTATATTAAATCACCGGCATATTACAAACGGATGTTCACGGATCCCGAGGTTGCAAGTGTGGGAATGACGGAAGCCCAAGCCAGAAAGGATCATAAGATCCTGATTGGAAAATATCTGTACGAGAACACGGCAAAGGGTTCGGCCATGAAAGCAAAGGACTTTTTTGTGAAGGTGATCGTGGAAAAGGGAAGCAACAAGATCCTTGGAGCCCATATCATCGGACCCCATGCCTCAGTTCTCATTCAGGAGATCATCAATCTCATGTATACCTCCGATGGAACCATGGAACCCCTCACCGACGGGATGCACATCCATCCGGCATTGAACGAGGTCGTCGAACGGGCATTCCTGAACCTCACCGATCCTGATGCCCACCGGCACTCCCATAGCCACGATCAAGGCTCACAGGGACATGATCATGAACATGGGTCACACGAACATAATCATTGAGTATGGATCATCGAGACCATGATCATTTACTGGAATTCTGACCACGCTCACGGGTCACCAGATCACACCCCTGGGCATGTCCATGATCAATCACACGAATAATATCCAGATTGCCCACACTGACAACTGGAAAAAATGAACGGCAGGTTATCGTTTGGATCAATGATCAATCAAGCTTGGTTCGTGCAAAGACATCCTCGCTCTCGATCTCCCGCCCTGTCTTTTTGAGGAATCCCATTCTCGGGAAGGGACGGAGAACTCCGGTGCAGATATTTCCGAGATGGGCACTCACCCTTCTGAGATAACCGCCGACCTTTGCCACCACTATGGCCTCTCTGACCGAAATATCATTGTCAGAATTGAGGGCTTTAACAATTTCGGTATGTATCTCCTTCACCTTTCCATGCATACCGATGACTTCCTGGGCAAGCTTCTCGTCCTCATTGATGAGCGCTTCTTTCGTGGAACTGAACATATGTTTGATGGTATCGCTCATCTCCAATACCCAGTCCCGGTATTTTCCCTCATTAAAATCAATAGGATACCAATCCACCAATTGCGCGATATTCTTGCAGTAATCTCCGATCCTCTCATAGTCGATGGCTACATTGGAAAGGATGAGGCAGGCACTAACATTGGGTGCCGCAGAAATTGAAAGATACTCGAAGAGCTTTCTCCGGATATTGATGAACTGGGCATTTACTTCCTTGTCTGTTTTGACCACTTTTTCGCAGGTCATCTGGTTGTGATCAATCAATGCCTTGATTGATTCTGAGAACATCTGGGTTGTAAGGTCATGAATATGTTCGCTCTCATCGAACGCCTCTTCGAGGAGGGTTCCTTTGCTCAGGAGTTCATAAAAGGATTTGAAGCCCATAATATCACCTGTATAGGTATAATATTTTTAATGGATGTGAGTTTTTCCATATTAATGGTTTCGTATGTGCCATTAGACTCCTAATGGAAGATATTGTATTGAATTGTGTCATGAATCAACCTCAGAATAATCGTGGAACGAAGACTATGATTGCCGGCAGCACATAGAAAGTACCGATGATATAGGCAATTGCCAGATCTCGGTGATCAACAACCAACGCTCCCATTTTTTTCGCCAGATTGATGGGGATCCGTTTGAACGGATAGATGGTAGCGATCCCGAGAATATTGAATGTCAGGTGTGCAAAGGCGACAGTGAGTGCCCCCTCGTTATCAGCCGCCAACGCTGCAAGAATCGCCGTTATGGTCGTACCCACATTCGCGCCCAATGTATAGGGGAAGATCTGCTCGATGTTCAGGATCCCACCTCCCACCATGGGAACCATGATCGAAGTGGTTACCGAACTTGACTGGACAACTGCAGTCAGTATCATTCCAAATAGGAAACCTGTTGCAGCGGTTTTGAACAGATACTTGTCAAGGATTATCTGGATCTTTGCATCCATGAGAAGCTGCATCGAATCGGTGATGATCTTCAATGCCACGAACAGGAATGCCAGGGAAAGAACGATAGCCACCCAGGCAGGCATGAGGTCCATGACCAAGTCTGTGGGAGGTTTCAGGATGAAATCAAGGGGCTTGGACAGTTTTGTACCAGCGGTCCCGTAGAAATTTACTGAAAGCCTGGAAGCAATAGCTTCGATCATTCCGGTTCCGAAAGCGTGCCTGGTGATCAGTTCTATGGGAAATAATAGAGTTGCCGCCATCATATTGAAGATATCGTGAACAACTGCAGCCGAAAGAGCACGTTCAAACTGTGCCCCTCTCCTGATGTGACCGAGAGAAACAATGGTATTTGTGACCGAGGTTCCGATATTCGCTCCGATGATGATGGGTATAGCATTCTCGATGGGAAGAGTTCCGCTCCCTACCAGTGCCACGGTAATGGAGGTGGTGGAGGACGATGATTGTACGATGGACGTTGCAAGAATGCCGACAAAAAGGGCAGCAAGGGGATTATCCACTGTACCCAGCAGGTTCTCGGAGAAACCTTTCCCCATACCTTTGAATCCCGCTCCCATTACCTTAATGCACAGGAGGAAGATATAGATTGAAAGGGCGAATAGGAATATTCTGAAATATTTGTTTACAACAACAGGGCCGAAAAGATTCTTGAACTTTATTACCGCCCCATTGTTCAGTAGTGCTTCTTTTTTCCCTTGTGGGAACATGGGCCTGCGATAATAAAAGTCATATTTGTATTGTCCCTCATTATTATATATTCGGTACTGTAGAGTATATAGAATATATATTCATGGGATTTACACGGTGAATTTTCGTTTTATTCCGATCCCATCTTTACACTGGAACCCCCTCATTATCAGTCTCCACAACACCGCATTAAAGCAATCGTGGTATGAAAATGAATGCGGCAGGAATGATGTAAAATGCAACGATTATGTAGATAATGGCCAGATCACGGTGTTTCACCACAAGGCTTCCCATCTTTTTTGCCAAACTGATTGGGATCTTCTTGAAGGGGTAGATGGTAATGATCCCCAGGACGTTGAAAATGAGATGGGCAAAGGCCACCGTGAGCCCTTCCTCTTTATTGGATGCCAGTGCGGCAAGAATAGCGGTGACGGTGGTTCCTATGTTTGCTCCGATAGTATACGGAAATATCTGTTCGATATTGAGAATCCCGCCCCCGACCAGAGGCACCATAAGTGACGTGGTCACCGAGCTCGATTGGATGATGGCTGTGAGAACCATACCGAACACGAAACTCGTTGTAGCAGTTTTAAATAGATATTCGTCAAGTATAGTCTGTATTTTGGCATCTATGATGAGATGCATGGAGTCACAGATGATTTTAAGGGAGAGAAAGAGGAGGCACAGTGCCAAGATGATGGCCCCCCAGGCAGGCATAGAATTCAGAAGATACTCCATTGGGGGTTTGAGAATGAAATCCAGCGGTTTGGCGAGAGATGCACCGCCGGATCCGTAGAAGCTTTCGGAAAGTCCGGATGCCAGATACTGGATGAGACCCGTTCCAAAGAAATGCCGGGTCAAGACCTCAATTGGAAATAGTAGAGATGCTGCCATGAGGTTGAAGATATCGTGCACAACTGCTGCGGCAAGGGCCCTCTCGAATTCCACCGTCCTGCGAATGTGTCCTAATGAAACAATAAGATTGGTAACAGTTGTCCCGATATTCGCACCAATGACGATGGGTATGGCATCCTCGATGGGTATGGTATTTCCTGCAACCAGAGCTACGGTGATGGACGTTGTGGAGGAGGATGATTGAACAATCGAGGTAGCCAGAATACCCACGAATAGTGCGGAGAGGGGATTGTCCACTGTTTCCAGCAGGCTCTTGGAGAACCCTTCTCCCATCCCCTCGAACCCTGCCCCCATTACCTTGATGCTCAGAAGGAAGAGATAAATGGATAGGATGAAAAGAATCATTCGGAACTTTTTATTATACCATAAGGGGCATAGTACATCCGAATAAAATTTCGAATTCTTTGGGTATGCACAAATTCGTCTACCCAGTCCGGGACCCATATGCCTCAAATAATTTTTAGGTATTATTAACCTACCTCCATATCATCTATAGTCCTATATATTCCTACATAATTATTTCATTTCTATATAATTCATATATTTTGTAACCAGGCCAGAGAGAATGTCATCCCATCCTTTCCAGCAAACCATTTTTCATTGCAAACAAGTTTGGCGAAAACTTCATGTAGGCATTTCAGCGGATTAGGATTCATTTCCAAAATATTACCTGGAATTGGCGAATACTTCTTATTTCCAATTCATTACCTTTGCAGTTTGTTTCAAAATGCTGTTTTTCTGGAAGTATTGCGAACATTGCACCCGAT
>CAZTGJ010000295.1:0-4297 GCA_964613025.1 uncultured Thermoplasmata archaeon
TAAATTTTACGATGATTAAATATATTTTGGTGTTCTGTTATGAAACACCCTCTAATGATCATTATAATACCTAATGTGATATATGGTGTGAAAATATGAAAACTGGATTTAATGGTCGATTTTTGTACAAATCTGTACATTTCGATGAGAAAATGCATACCACTTTTTTACTAGTGTGTATGATCATCTGTCCGACATCGCTGATCCTCAGTACGATTATTTTACCCGAGCTCATGTATTTCATTTTTCTTGTGACAGCATTTGGTATATTGTTGCAATCACTTTCTCTCTGGCAGGATAATCAGTCCATCATTGAATTGTACGAAAATAATTTCAGGATGTTCAGTTACAGAAAAGGTTCAGCAATGCTTCTTTCAAAACGGAGATTGGAAAATGATATTGATTCATTCACAAATGCGGATAGTATGTCGCATGGTGAATGGTGCGGGAGAAATTTTTACGATTACACCTCCATTGTGAGAATCGTACCCTGGGTTTTTACGATGGGTCCGGTTTGGGGATTACGAATCATATTGACGAATAAGAAGGGGCACTTACAAGGGAACGACATTGATCTCGAATGTGGTGAAGATGCTCAAAATGTTGTACGCATTCTTCATGAGAAACTCCAAGGATCTTGGAGTTCAGTATATCAACACAGGGTTGTGGGGTATGGATGTGACTCTGATATTGGAAAGCATGTAATGGAAAGATTCAATGAGATTATCGAAGGATGCAATGACAAAATCCTTGAAGTGGGAGATCATCAGAAACTATAAATGCACAACCTGGTTCGCCTACTACAATTCTGACTATCACGAGGTGAAATTATGGTCAACCAAGTCAAAGCAAGTCACATTCTGGTACCGACAATAAATGAGGCAATGTCACTCATGGAACGCATCAACTCAGGGGAATCGTTTGCCGCCCTGGCACAGAAACACTCGAAATGCCCCTCCGGAAAGAAGGGAGGCGACCTGGGATTCTTCGGACGCAATCAGATGGTCAAGGAATTCGAGATGGCGGCATTCGGTGCACGAAAAGGTGAGGTAGTGGGTCCGGTGAAGACGGATTTCGGGTATCACCTCATCAAGGTCACGGATTCACGCTAAGAGTTCCATCGATCCATTTCCCTGGTTCATTCCCTGAGTTGTTCATTGGATTTGGTGTATTCGGGGATTGTATCTCATCCACGAGAAACAATAGAAATATTTTTCAATGGTCACCCCTGAGGTCTGCTCATGGAACCCGATATGTATCCATGGGGCGGTGAATTCATCACCGGTGACCCCAGCTCTCCCGTTGCAGTGGTCACGCTTGCGAAGGAACTGCACCTTCCCGGAGAAAAGGTAGCCATCCATGGAAAGATGAAGACCGAGAACCTTGGGATCGAGAAGGTCATGGCCAATGTCATTTCCAACCCCAATATCCGGTTCGTCATCGTATTCGGGGAGGAAATTCGAGGGCATCGGGCCGGGGGATCCCTGCTCGCACTTCATGAGCATGGTCTCGACGAGTTGCGGAAGATCAGGAATGCACCCGGCGCTGTTCCGTACATTGAAAATCTGAACGATGAGGCGGTGGCGCGTTTCAGGGAGCAGGTGGAAATGATCGATCTCCTGAATATTACTGACATTGACATGCTTCAATCCCATCTGGATGAGAGTGTAGAGCGGAATCCGGGAACATTCGGAGAACCGTTCATTGCTCTTCAGACAAAGCGCGAATCGACCGCGGGAACGATCCTCGTTGAAAGTCTTGCCCTTCACAATTCCCTCATTGTTGACCCATTTCTGGAAGTGGGCAATCTTGCTCGTGATCAATCAGGCATCATGCTTCATAGGAGTTTCAGATTGAGTATCAAGGGGAGGGTTGGATCTGCAAGCTGACGAGGTTGTGAGTGGGATCGGAGAGATCGGAAATAGCCGAACTCAGGGTGATTCGGGGATGGCATTGGGGACGTCTGGTGATAGGTCTGGTGAGGGTAATGAAAAGATGGGTTCGGAGGAGTCGGCTGAACGGTCTGGTAAAGGTAAAAAAAAAATGGAATCGGAAGAGTCAACTGACGATAATGAAAAGATGGAGTCTGAAACGGCAACTGATAGAACGGAGAAGATGGATTCCGGATCCCTTGTCACCGGTTGGTTAATGCTGTCGATAGCAATAATCCTCTTCATCATAAGTCTTTCCATCTATCTCTACGGACTTGAAACTGTTTTTTCCAACAAACGGTTCCCGGATGATTCCGATACACCCTGCTTTCTTGCATTCCTTGTCATGGGAATCATCTTCCTGAACCTGGGGATCGTCTATCATGATATGGCACTCCATCCTGAACTCTTCGAGGAAGATGATTCCGAAAGAAGTGTCTATATGGCAAAGAAGAAGGAAAGGGAGAGGATCAAGAGGCGAGTGAAGGAGCTTGAACATGAGATGAGTGGGGATATATTTGGCGGAGCAAAGGGAAAGATGGGAGAGGAGATGACCGGGGAAACCAACCGAACGATGAGTGGTGGGATCGAAGATGATATGAACTCAGAGAAGAAGGAGGAGATGAAATTTGAGAGGAACGGTGAAGCGGGTGATGGGGGGGAAAGGGAGAAGGAAGAGGAAAGGAACAACGAAACGAACGGAGATATGAACGGTGAAGGGGTTCACAACTGAGGTTCCTGAAGGAGGGGTTTAGATTATTGACGTGGAGAATCCGGCTACCAATGAGATCATTGCATCGGTACCCTGTTTCGATGAGAGTGCAGTTGAAGAATGTGTGCATCGGGCAAAGGAAGCTTTTCCTGGCTGGAGGAAGGAAACCCTTTCGAAGAGAAGAGGGATTCTGGAAGCAGTTGCTGACCGACTTGAAAAGAACAGGGAGGAGCTGGCAACGATCCTGGTGAGGGAAGTGGGGAAACCATTGATGGAGGCCCGTCATGAGGTTATGTCGGCAGAACGTGTGTTCAGGGAATTTTCCCGGATGGACATCTCAGGTATATCCGGTACGCTGATCCGGAATGAGAAGAATTCGTCAATCCATGTTATCAAAAAGCCCATAGGAGTTGCCGGACTCATCCTGCCCTGGAACTATCCGCTGACCGTTCTGTCCTGGAAGCTTGCCCCAGCCCTCCTCACAGGAAATACCGTGCTGGTCAAGCCCTCCCCCTACACTCCCCTGAACACAATACGAGTGGGAGAACTGATGGATCCGCTGCTTCCGGAAGGTGTGGTAAATATCGTGCCGGGTGATGATGGAACCGGGGAAGCGCTTCTGAAATCCCAAGGAATTGGAAAGATTGCATTTACCGGGTCTGTTGAAACTGGGAAGAACATTCTGAGATCGGCTTCTGATTCGATGAAGCGGGTGTCCCTTGAACTCGGAGGAAATGACCCTGCCATCGTGCTGGAAGACTTCGACATGAAGCAGCTTTCCAGTGTGTTCTGGAGCTCCTTTAGAAATGCAGGTCAGATCTGTATCGCGGTAAAACGGTTGTATGTCCATGAGAAACTATTTGACAGATTCGTAGAAAAGTATGTGACCATAGCCAAGAGAGTGAAAATCGGGAACGGGCT
This sequence comes from uncultured Thermoplasmata archaeon, assembly GCA_964613025.1. Taxonomy (GTDB): domain Archaea; phylum Thermoplasmatota; class DAOVMN01; order DAOVMN01; family DAOVMN01; genus CAZTGJ01. Next base: position 3,565 of record CAZTGJ010000295.1, read on the forward strand.
GAGCGAAGGTGTCCAGATGGGACCGGTAAATAACCCGGAACAGCTAGCCATCGTTGAAGGACTGGTGGAGGATGCACGGGAAAAAGGCGGGACCATTCACACCGGTGGGGAGAGGATAGGAATGGAGAAAGGGGTGAAGAAAGGAAGAAGAATAGGGAGTGGAAAAGGTGGTGGAATAGGGAGTGGAAAAGGTGGTGGAATAGGGAGTGGAAAAGGTGGTGGAAAGGAAAGAGGGGAGAGGGGGGCAGGATACTTCTATCCTCCCACAGTGATCACAGATGTGGATGAGAGCTTCCGGATCGTCCGTGAGGAGCAGTTCGGACCGGTCATTCCCATCATTCCCTTCACTGATGCAGATGAGGCCGTGGAAAGGGCAAACTCCCTCCGCTTCGGATTGGGTGCATCGGTGTGGACTTCAAATAAATCCCGGGGAATCAGGATCGCTGAGGAGCTGGAAAGCGGGATGGCATGGGTGAACACTCATATGGTCGTTGATCCCAAGGCACCGTTCGGTGGAGTAAAGGAGAGCGGGTTCGGCCGGGAGTTGGGTCAGTGGGGAATTGATGAATACATGGATATACAGACCATCTATGTAAATAAATAATCAAATGAAGGAATAATCAAATTAATAATCAGTGAATGACTATATCAAATTAATAATCAGTGAATTAATTATCAACAAGAAAGTCGCCTTCGGCGACGACTTCTTTCGTTTGATGGTCTAATTCAAACT
>CAZTGJ010000296.1:0-4258 GCA_964613025.1 uncultured Thermoplasmata archaeon
GCAGAAAAAACTGCAAGTGAAAATGTACGATTATTTAAGATTTTAACTATAATACACTCCATGGGGGGATCAAGGTCATGAACGAATTTCGCAAGGTTGTATCGATCTTAGAAAGCAAACCGACCATGGAAGGGGCAGGGGTACGACTGAAGCGGGCATTCGGATATCCGGAAGTTCCCAGGCTGGATCCTTTTCTGCTGCTGGATAATTTCGGTTCGAACAATCCGGATGATTATATGACCGGATTTCCCTGGCATCCCCACCGGGGGATAAAAACGGTGACATATATGATCCGGGGAAAGGTGGAGCATGGGGACAGCATCGGAAATTCCGGGGTCATCGAAACTGGTGATGTACAGTGGATGACCGCCGGGAGTGGAATCGTACATCAGGAAATGCCCAAGCGGATCGAAGGTCAGATGAAGGGATTCCAGTTATGGGTGAATCTTCCTGCAACGATGAAGATGATGGATCCCCGCTATCAAGGGGTAAACGCAGATGAGATCCCCGAAGTCATCGTGAAGGAAGGGGTAAAGGTAAAGGTGATCTGCGGAGAGATCAAGGGGATGGACGGATTGGTGAAGGGTCCGGTCCGTGACATCGTGGTGGACCCGGAATATCTTGATGTCTCCCTGGAAGATGACACGGAGTTCGAACATCATGTGAAGTCAGGATATCGGGTATTTGCCTATGTCATGGAAGGATCGGGAGTTTTCGATCATGTAGATGGTGGAAGGGTGGTAGAACAAGATCACCTGGTGATCTTCGATGAGGAGGGAAAGGTGATGATCCGGTCAGGGGAAGCTGGTGTGAGATTCCTACTTGTATCAGGCAAACCTATCAATGAACCGGTTGCCTGGTATGGACCAATTGTCATGAACACCAATGAAGAACTGAATATTGCCTTCCGTGAGTATCGTGAAGGGAAGTTCATCAAAAAGATACGATAAGAATGTGTATGGCGGACTAAAATACCAATTTACGTTTTGGGGGGGGAGTGGGGGGGAAGGGTGAACATGAGTGGTTTATGTGAAAATGTGGAGGATTTTCGAAATCTCTTTCTATCACATTGGTGAATGAGGGTCCATGGTAGAGCATCTCTCACCGGTCATTATGCACAAACTCAGGAACAATGTCCTGGAACTCATTGAAGAGGATGAGTTACGAGCACTGTATGATGAGGGTCATGAAAAGCAGCCCACCGCATACATCGGATTCGAACCCTCGGGTCTTATGCACATCGGCCAGCTCACCTGTGTCTATAAATGCCGGGAGCTGGTGGAATGCGGTTTCCAGGTCACGTTTCTGCTTGCAGACTGGCATGCCCAGATCAATGATAAGCTGGGCGGGGAGATGAAGAATATCCATAAAGCCGGGGACTACCTCAAGGATGTCTGGGCAGCATGCGGACTCCCGGAATCGGACAACATGAAATTCGTTTTTGCATCCGAGCTGGTGGATCGGGCTGACTACTGGGAGAAGGTAATACGGGTTGCCAAGAATACCTCCCTAGCACGGATGAAGAGGGCAATGAGCATCATGGGAAGAACCGGGGACGAGGTGGATGTGGATTCCTCAAAGTTCATCTATCCGGCAATGCAGGTGGCTGACATCTTCGACCTCGAGATCGACGTAGCCTTGGGAGGAATGGATCAAAGGAAGGCTCATATGCTTGCCCGTGACATCTCGGGAAAACTGGGATTCAAGAAGCCCATTGCCATGCACACCCCCCTCATTTCGGCACTCACCGGCACGAATCGCATGGACCCGATAGCAGGAAAGATGTCTAAGTCCAATCCCGAGGCCAGCATCACCATCCACGATTCCGAGGACGATATCCGCAGGAAGATCAAGAAGGCCTTCTGCCCCATGGACGACCCCGAGAACCCGATCATGGAGATCGCCAAGTATCTCATTTTCCCGTATCACGATTCGATGATCGTGGACAGGCCGGAGAAGTGGGGAGGGCCGTTGAAGTACCTGAGTTATGACGCTTTGGTGAAAGCATATGGCGAGGAACTCCATCCACAGGACCTGAAGAAGGCTGTTGCCGGGTATGTTATTGGTTTGCTGAAGCCAATCAGAGAGTATTTCAAGGCCAACCCCAAGAACTATAAGTTCGTGAAGAATGTGAAGATTACCAAGTAGCTCTATAAAACCAACGTTTCGTCGTCTTCCTTCCCCTCCCCACCCCGAAACCTCCACATCACACCCCTCTCATTTCCCTATTGTCCCCCATGGCTGAATCAATTCCACACATGGCCTGCGATAACTATTTCAAAAAAGATAATATAATGGGTATCTAATCATTTTCAACATGAGGACCAATATGCCAGAATTTCGAGCCGTAGTAGAAACCCATAAAGAAGGCAAATGGTACGTTGTCACTGACCTAATTACCAGTGTATCTGATTACGGCTCGACTGAAAAGGAAGCACTAGAACGGCTCAAAGAAGGGCTGCATGCAAGGTATGTATCGATCTTGGAGAGGCAGAAACAATCCGAAAACCTCACCGAGGTCAGTGTACATGCCTAAGCTCCCCGCGATAAATGCGAAGAAAGTCATATCCGTCCTTCAATCATTTGGATTTGAGGTCCATCGGATCATAGGCAGTCACCAAGTGTTAATCGAAGATGAAAGTACGGTTGTTGTGCCGGTCCATGGGAATGAACCTTTACCAACTGGTACATTGATGGCTATACTCAAACAAGCGGGAATAGATAAAGAAGATTTTGTGAGGATGACGAAACCAAAATCCAAGAGATAATGATTTCAGTTAGAAAAAGTCACAGATTCTCCCTTCTCCATACACTCCACATACTCCCCTTTCCTTCTTTCCGTGTTCTATTGTCTCCGCTCAAATCCTTCCTTACAACATTTATTTCTCATCTGTTATAATCTTCGGAAGAACTCGGCTTTGTAATTCCCGGCAGCCAGAGCATGTTCGATCTGGGAGAGGATGCCCTGCTTGTCCTTTGGAAGGGTGCCCCCGATGGTAGCATAGTTCGATGCATGGTTAGCCCGGAAGACGGTGTTCGTGACCTCCATGCCTTCCACCATGATCCTGAGTTCCTCCAGTGCCTGTTCCGGATTCAGAAGTGTGAGATTCCCTGATTGTATGTCTTTGAGTATCTCCGAATTTGGGTGCACCATGAGTGTCAAGGCTGCGGCGTATTCGGGATCCTGGGCGCTCACCACCCGTGCGGTTTCCCGTGCATGTTCCTCCGAGAGTTCGGTTCCTCCCAGGCCGAGGATGAAAATGGTTGAGAGCTTCAGACCGGCTTCCCTGACCTTCCTTCCGGTATCGATCATCATCTGCGACGTTGCCCCCTTCCGCACCAGCCTCAACACCTGATCACATCCGCTCTCCAGGCCGAAGTATACGATGCTCAACCCTGCCTCTTTCAATCGTTTCAACTCATCGACCGACTTCTTTATGATATCCAGAGGTCCACCATAGATCGAGATCCGTTCCAGCTTCCCAAACTGCGAGTTGAGATATTCAAGCATGCCAATGAGATCGTCGGTGGGCAGGCAAAGGGCATTCCCGTCGGCAAGGAATATCCTGCGGGTATCTTTGTAATGAGGATAGATCTTCCCGACATCCCGTTTCAGTTCGTCAAGTGTTTTCGCTCTGAACTCCTTTTCCTGGAATGCGATGCAGAAAGTACATTTGTTCCATGAGCATCCGATGGTTGCCTGGAGGATCAGACTGTAGGCCTCCGATGGGGGGCGGAATATTGAACCCTCGTAGATATCTGCGAACATCAGAGGGGGGAAAATGGAAGGGTGTATTAAATTCTTTTGTGAGGAGTACCGTTATGAATTGAAATTAATTATGGGGCGGGGGGGGTGGGAGGGGGAGACGATGGGAGGAGAGAGACCATCCCTATTCGTCAAGGAAATATTATATACTTCGATGTAGAGGAAGGTCACAATGGTCAGGTATGTGGATAAACTTCAGAAAACTTCGAGATCATCATTCATCCTCTACATGAGTCTCGGTATCCTATTTCTCGGCCTCCTTATTTTATTCATTTACTCCACCTCTCAATACCCGTTATTGGTTGTGATCACTTTTCTATCTCTATCCGCAGGTTTCTTTCTCATGCCGTTCTGGTTCCGTAGGTATATCAGGAGGATAGTGGAAAATAATGGTTGGTCCAAGCCATCTGCTTCTTTTAGATTTCTATATTTTTTAGCTATTGAGGGTGTTTCATAACAGAACACCAAAATATATTTAATCATCGTAAAATT
>CAZTGJ010000297.1:0-4255 GCA_964613025.1 uncultured Thermoplasmata archaeon
CCCCCCCCCCCCCCCCCCCCCCCCCCCCGCCCGCCGCGGGGGAGTGAGCATTTATGTGAGGTCCGGTTGAGCATGTGTGAAGAACGCAGTTCTTCGCTCGGATTGAAAACGAAGTGTTCGATAATGTGTGAGGCATGAAATGCCGAGGGCCGTATGAATACGAAGTATTCGGTTAGGAAGTGGTCGATGAGGCGGGGGGAAAGTGTACAGGAAGTGGTCGATGAGGCAGGGAGAGGAAGGATAGAGAGGGGGAGCATAGGGTGGAGGAAAAAGTACTCATTCCTTTCCTTTTGGTGGGGGAACCTCGACGAGTTCTCCTGGTGGGACCTTGCTCTTGAGCATGTGCATCAGGATGCCAGCGACAGCAACCGCAATAATGATGGACAGTATGGTCCGTACGGAGAGGAGATCAGGAGTGTCCGAATCATTATCCGCATCCGGGTTCTCCGGGGAATCGATGCCTCCGAGTCCGTTGTCCGTGAATGTATTGTCTTTGAGCGTATTGGTTTGTGCCGACTGGTAGTTTCCCCAGATCACGACACCATATTCATCGTTGTTCAGGAAATGGGAAGTAAGAACTGAGTTCCCGATGGAAAATCCTTCGATCACGATACCATTGACATTCTCACTGAATCGGGAATCTATGATTTCGTTCCCCTCCCCTCTGCTCAGTTGGACACCTTCAGTGGTATTTGAAATACTGAGGTTATCCATGATGCTTCCATCGCCCTCTATCCATATTCCTGTATGATTACATACGTCGATGGTGATGTGGCTCATGGTCACCCTGTCGCCTTCCATTACGATCCCGTTGGTGTTTTCCTGAAGCAGCACCTGAGAGAGGTAGATTCCACGGGCCTTGATGGAGATCCCGTCCTTCCCGCTTCCCCCCACCGTGGTCTGCTCGATGATGTCTCCGGATTCTATGTCGGTGAATATTCTGATACCATATCGTGTGCTGTTGAGGATCGTGCTGCCGCGGATGGTGGTACCGAGCGAGTACTGGGAATGGATCCCGTCCTCCTGGCTGTTGGTGCAGGTGGTGTTCAGGATCGCAGTCCCGGTGCAGTGGATCAGGCTGATGCCGGTTCCCGGGTTCTCTAGGCGTGTGTTCCGGATGGTGCAGTTCGTGGAATAAAAGAGAGAGATCCCGTATGAATTGTTGATATCCAGTCCCGAGATCATGATCGTGTCACAAAAGGCAAGGATGACCTGACCCGCATTCTCCGGAATAGACCGGTTCCCTTCCCCCACCCGGTAGATGATCTGTTTTCCATTCACTGTGTTGGTTGGGGCGATATCCGTGGTTTCGTAAAATGTACGATCCCCGGCACTATCCATGAGATAGAATCCCCCGGAGGTAAATTCGTTACCATGGTAGCTGTTGTGGTACCCGCCATGGACGGATAATGAATTCCCGATGGAATTGCTCTCGATAAGATTTCCGCCAGAGGATCTGATATTGATGGCCTCCACTGTATTGTTGCGGATCACATTATCATTGCTTGTTTCCGTGAGGAAGATACTGCTCCTGCACACATTGTCCTCCACCAGGTTCCCGCTACTTCCGTCATTGATATCGATCCAGAAATCGATGGTATTCCCGGTTATGGTATTATTCATGCTGAACCGGAACTCCATCTGCTTCCCCACTGTGTTGTTCACCAGACTGTTGTTTCCCCCCCTATCCACCAGGATACCCTTCGTGAAACGCTGTGAAAATTTGGTGTTTTCGATAGTGCAGTTATAGCAATCCGAGAGGACAAGGGCATGGGATAGGGAGAAATCAATCACATTGGTTACCATGAAGTTGCTGAAGTGCACATTGCTGGAGGTTATCTGAATACTGGTAAGGGAATTATTCACCTGGATCACCGGCGCCTCCCCCCCTTCCCCCCTGATGATAAGTGGTTTCGTAATTGTGATATTCCCCTCATACGTGCCGTTCATAACCTCGATGGTATCTCCGGAAGCTGAAGCATTGATAGCACTCTGGATGTCGGTGAAGTCTGAGGTTCCATCGTCATCCACGGTATGTGTATTCCCCATGGCCACTCCGATCAGGAGAGAGAGAAACACAATGGACATTGAAGCAAGTAAGATGAACAGTGGGAGTTTTGAAGATTTCCTGGTCATGGATGGGTCGGTGAGTGTTTATGGTATTATTATAAGCTATCTGCCGGAAGGCAATACTGTTGGAGGGCATGAAAGACGATAGAATACGCTATGAGATGATACAACATGATTTGATCCGATACGAACCGATTCACGGGAAGGGTGGGGGGGAGTGAGGACTTGTCCGAGGTCCGGTTGAATGTTGTTCATTCGATGAGGGGGGGGAGGGGGAGGAATAATCTATAATTCAGAAAAGGTTCCTGAGATGTTTGAAAATGAGATGCTGAAACAGGGCCAGGAGGATCGATGCGATCACGATGAATGTAATCAATTCCGAGTTGAACCCTTCAACGGCGATGCCAAGTGCGGTTGATGCGGCCGGGGGATGTTCCGTATCCGTGATGGTCATGATGAGGATGCAGAGGGCTACCGCAACACAGCCTGCAAGGATGTCATGGGGAAGATAGTAGCAGCCCATCCCGATGAACATGGAGATGATGTGCCCTCCGATCACCGATTTCGGTGCTGCCGTGACCGAATGGGGAAGCGCAAAAAGGATGAACGCAGTGGACCCTATCCCTGCCACAACAATGGGATTGATGTTCCAGATGAGAAGGAAGGTGATGCCCAGAAAAAGTCCAGCCAGAACGCTCTGGCCAATGAATGGCAGAGGGTCTTCAAAGAATTTGTCATCAATGATCCTGATGATGTGTTTTTTCATGTCAAACCAATTCCACTGATTATGGAAGGGCGAGTGGACGGTATCCTATTAAATTCTTTTGATTGAAAAAATAGTGAAAGCGGGACAGGGAAAGAAGAAAGCTTCCTCAAATTGCTTCGCTGAAACCGGACCGGGTAAGCAGATCAAGGATAGTGATCATGTATGGTATCCTTGGACGAACGCGGACAAGAGTCACTATCAACCATTGTCCCAATTCAATTTCACCAATATTTTCAGGATGTATTGTAGGGTGTGTGCTTATCGCTGGGTCGTGGGTTGATGAAGACATCGATCTCTTCGAGCCTGAGTTCACTGAAGCACTCGAGGCTGAGATAGTTTGAAAGTGGATGTTTGCACGAATACATGTGTATCACTAATCGTGTTATTCATTAGCACATTTATAATACGTTTGGTATACACTTTTGACAAAAAATCCTGTATAAATTATTACATGAAAGTATAAAATATTTTAGTAATTATTATGTAATATTATCCGTTGCTATTGATATGTTTCGCGCAAATTTTCATACTGGCGATATGCAGCTCTTTTCATTATCTCGCAACATTTCCCACAACCTTGCTAAATTCCCCACACTCCTCCAGGTCCCACATTTCCTAAATTCACCACTCCCTCCACATCCCACAGTCATGGAAGGAAAAGGAAGAATATTTGCTTATGGGATCGCCTGCGAGTTGCCTTCACTTTTTGTTGTCAGGGAAGTTTACCATACTCAATATATATCCTCCGTTGCATGGTATCAGGCAATCACCCAGGGTTACAGTATGAATGGATCGATTGAAGGAATAGTGAAAAATGCTGGTTGCGTGATTCTCGCCTTCATAGTGTTAGGGAGTATAATGATGGCACTCACATTTCCTGAAGCTGAAGCCCAGATCATCCCTGAAATTGATGCCATGGTGGAAGGTCCGGTTTATATTGACACTTCCCCCAGAGGTTCAGGATTGGGAATGACCAATGTGACCATTTTTAACACCGCGATTCATACGACGGTCAGGGTTCTGGTTACTATTGATGTGGAGGGTTATCAGGTTTCCCCACAATCCGCAATTATTTCAGTGGGGCCATCGTCTTCGAAGAGCTTTCCTGTGGCTGTTGCACCTTCCCACAGGACACCATATCACGCTTCATTAGGAGAGGTATATGCCCGGATGACCCGCGTGAGTGGTGTTCCTATCCATTGTGCCTCTGAGGCGACAGCAGGTTTCATGATCCTAACCAAACCCCAGGGAGGAGTGATTCTCCAGAGTGACACATTGTTTCAGAAGATCAGTCCCGGAGGGGAATTTTCCTTCGATTTCAAGGCGGTAAACACAGGAAACTCGCAGGATACATTTGCATTTGAGGTAGTAACCCAAGTTTGACAGTTAGAATTAAATGTGCTCTTGATTTGATTTAAT
>CAZTGJ010000298.1:0-4246 GCA_964613025.1 uncultured Thermoplasmata archaeon
CAAGGTATAAGTAGTTGAAGCCTGAAATCATTTGCCATATTATCGGAGTAATACCATGGAATCAGAAAATCTGAAATACGGGGTGGTCTTAATATTGGTGGGACTTTTCGGTTTCCCGTTTTGCTGTTTCGCCCCCATTTTATTGATTCCAGGAATAATCTTATCGATCATTGGAATAATAGAAGAGGGACAGATGAGCAGGCCACTTCCCCCCCACTATGTGATGCCACCAGGCTATCAGAATTATCCCTACTATCAGCAGGGAGGTCCTTCACAGTACTATCAGCAAAATCCCTACGCACCACCACCACCTCCCCCCCAGTATCCACCTCCTCCTCAATCACAATATGCTCCTCCTTCTCCTCCCCCACCCAGTGCAGCGTATCCACCTCCACCACCACCTCCACCGCCTAGGTCACCACGACGCCGATATCCTGATGACCCACCCCCTCCGTATTGATAGTATCAAGTGACAGGATTCTTACAACTCAGTTTTCGAATTCACTGTCCTCTCTGAAATCAGTGACAGGGCACTTACCAAGACATTTTCTGCAATGAGCACACTTCTCAACTACAATGTCCACGATGTTCAGATCATTGAGATAGAGTGCTGAAGTGGGACATCGGCTCATGCATATCCCGCATCCCACACATTCCTCCGATCTGATGATTATCTCGAGACAGGTTGCAAGGTTCTGTTCTATTTCCTTCTTCACCGGTGCATTGACAGAAAGGCTTCCCTCACCGGTCAGTGTCACATCCTTTCCGATACTAACTACCTCGCTGTCCTCGTCATAACAGGTGAGCCCATAAATATTCAACAGCCGGGATATCCGTTCAATGCCGATAGGACGATTGAAGACCCCCTCGACCGTGAGTTCATCGGTGCATGAGGGACGTATCTCCCCCATAAGAAAAGTAAGTTGTGGATTGTCATCCTCCATTCCATCCTGAGGACCTTCCTTTCTTCCGCTTGCACCTGGTCCGGCTCTTGAATCAGGTCCATCCCTCACATCTGCCCCTGCCCCCCCTTCTTCCCCTCCTGCACGTGTTTGCTCTCCAACGTCACCACTATCCGAACCTGCTTCTGCTCGGTTTTTCTCACGGAAATGAACGCCTTTCCTCTCCATAAGGTCCTTCATGAATCCAGGGGGCTTCTTCCATTTCCATAGACCGTAATCTAACCATTCCTGAGTGAAACCCTTTTCACGGGCATAGGTCTCAAGGAATCCCTTCCATCTCTCCCCCTCGGGATGAACCTTCAGGATCTCCAGATAATCCGCCTGATCCGAAGCAGGGCAGAGCCAGCAGCCGATCCTGGCAAATCCGAGTTCATAGAGTGGATTGTAATCTGCCTTCTTCCAGAAGAGGTAGAGCCAGATATGGAGAGCTGTCCAGTACTGGATAGGGGAAGCTCCCACCTGACCTGGGACCCAGGGGTTCTCCCAGACCCGTGGCTTCTTTGCCCTCTGGGTTGATTCATATGCACGCTGTCCAATGAAGGACAGGACCCCATCGGGGTAGGTTTCCATGATGGTTCGAGCTGTGGGACCGAGCTTGCACACCTTGCAGCACCAGCGGAAATCCTTTGCCGGGGGACCGAACTGACTGACATTGTTCCAGAAGGCATCACCGGCATCGGCAATGACAAGGTCCAGTGCGTATTCCTGAGCTGTCACTTTCACATTTTCTATGGTCTCGGGAAATTCCAGGCCCGTGTTCAGGAAGAGGAGGGTGGGATCGAAACCAGCTTCAAGGACAAGAAGAAGAACCGCAAGGCTGTCCTTTCCCCCACTCAGGGAAACCATCACCGGCAGATCCGGATGCTGCTTCACCACCTTCTTCGTAAAGGCTACGCCTTCGGACTCATGATTCTGAAGTGAGCGTTGGGAAGCTCGAACTGCCTGTTCCCAGCTTCCTGGTTTATCATAATTATCGGGTAGCACCGTTTCCTTCCATTTCTGCCTCAGTCTAACGCTCAGACCGTAATTGGATTCCTTCATCTCCTTGCCGTCGACCCTGGCAGTTCCCTGTCCGACAAGCTCTCCGCTCTCGGAGATCACCACAACCTCATCACCCGGGAGGATCGCCGGATCCGCATCCGTGATTCCTGGTGCAAGAACACTCCGTCCCTTCTTGATGAAGGGGGCTGCCTCATCATCAACCCGAACCCAGGATTTGGAAAGCTTCGGGAGCAGCCTCAATGCACCGTGAGGTTTAAGAAGAAAGCCATACCCATGTTCAATGGTGTACCGGTAGTTGCCCACAACCACTCCGGAAACGATGACCTCCTCCATTCGGTCCTGATCGGGGATCCCGTTGAGGATAACACTATTTCCGGGCGGAATGAGCTGTTCCCCGCATCCTTCTCCGAATTGTTTGTCAACGAGAGAACGTATCTTATTGATGTCCGATTCGAAACCCGGCCGAATATCTCCTGGCGGTGTGTGCTTCACCAGAGCTGCCGTGTTCCCGCAGATGGAACACTCCTTTCCCAGGACAGGGAGATTGCATGTCCCACACCATCGAAGGACCAGCTTACCGAGGATAACGCTTCCCATAGAATATCCAGCTCAGTTCACGAATTAATCGTTCAAGATTTCACAGATGATAATTTCACGTCACGAATCACACAGATCTCATATCCCTCGTTTATCTCATATCTAATCTATCACATAGCAAAAAAGTGATAGTAGGCTTTGTAGCTGGCCCATATGTCGGCCTTACTGGTGATCTCGAAGGTGGAGTGCATGGCGACAACGGCAGGACCACAGTCCAGAATGTCCATGTTATACTCGGTGAGGAACTTGGCAACCGTTCCCCCCCCTCCCTCGTCCACCTTTCCCAGGGCGGCATGCTGCCAGTAGACCTTCTTATCGTTGAACAATTTCCGTATCTTGCCCACGAATTCCGCATTTGCATCGCTTGCACTAAACTTCCCCCCGCCGCCGGTATATTTGGTGACGACGATCCCGTGACCGATCTTTGCGGCATTCATCATCTCATGGACTCCCTTAAATATGGGGTTCACTCCGGCATTTACATCCGCAGAAAGACCGCGCGAGTGTTCGAGCACCTCTCTGAGCTCCAGGTCACGATAATCCGGAGCGGTCAATGATAGACTCCGGGCAATAACATTCTCCACGAATCGGGATTTGACACCGGTATTCCCGTCACTCCCGATCTCCTCCTTGTCAAAGAACAGGGCAACAGAGGTGATGTCTGGCTGCTCCATTTCCAGGATAGCTCTCAGTGTTGCAAAGGTGGAGGAGGAATCATCCTGACCGTAGGCGCCGATCATACTCCTGTCAAGGCCCACATCCCGTGCTTTGAAGGCAGGAACCGCTTCGATCTCCGCACTCACGAAATCCTCTTCTGTCATACCGAAATTCTTGTGAAGATATTCCAGGATGGTAAGCTTCACTTTTAGTTTCACTTTTTTGTCTTTCACCGGAATGCTTCCCACGATGAGGTGCATCTCCTCTCCCTTGATCCCCTCGGGAAGTTTTCGCTTTGCCTGATCCTGCCGCCAGAGATGGGGAAGAAGGTCAGGGATGGTGAAGACTGGATCGTCATCGCTCTCCCCGATGACAAAGGTGACCTTTTTTCCCTTGGAGGTAATCACCGTTCCGTGAAGAGCCAGAGGGATCGATGCCCACTGGTACTTTTTGATCCCACCGTAATAATGGGTTTTGAAAAGTGCAAGGCCGGATTCCTTGTCCTGATAGAGAGGATTCTGCTTGAGGTCAAGGCGTGGGGAGTCGATGTGGGTGGCAATGATGTTCACCCCGCTTTTCCTGATGTCCTTCTTCCCCAGAACCACCAGGGCAATGTTCTTGTCGCGGTTCGTTAGGTAGAACGTGGTTCCAGCCGTTGGTTTCCTGACCTTGCCATACTCCACGAATCCCTTGGCTTCAGCATCTTTGATGATGAAGTGAACTGCCTCCCGTTCGGTCTTGGCTTCGTCTAGAAATTGTTTGTAATCCTCAGAGAAATCCATGATCTCCTGTATCTCCTTCTTGGAGACCTTGTCCCAAATGAGGGGACGATTCATCTTGAGCTTGTTCTCCAGTTTCTGGAGCTTGGACTTCTCATCCTTTTTTGATGGTGATGCTTTCTTTTTGGATGGCATGGAATACCTCTTGATTTCGTGGTGTGGGAGGGGGTCTGGATATATATTGTTTTCCGGGAACCGTAAGAGTTCAGCCATGTGAAGTAAGTGCGATTTTCATTCCCTGAGTGATGA
>CAZTGJ010000299.1:0-4183 GCA_964613025.1 uncultured Thermoplasmata archaeon
CAGGAGAAAATATCAGAAATCAAATTATCTCCCTAGAGGGTGCGGAAAGAGGGATGTAACATGATTTATATCTTATTTTTCAACTGGATCAGATTCTGGCTTTTCATGTGATTTTGCCCTCTATTCCATGGAAATACGAACATGTAGGGGAAAGTTTTATTATGGAAGTGCAAATTTGGGAACTCAAACTAAACAACCTTGGGTTGTATAGCTGAAAGGACGTGATAGATTGACTATGCTCAAAGTAATGGAAGCCAGACCCCACGACGTTGGTCGGGGAATGGCACGTATTGATCCCGATATCATGGAGGAGCTGGAGCTCCAGACCGGGGATGCCCTACTGATTGAGGGTTCGAAAAAGACCGGCGTGCTCTGTTATCCCGGCTACCCGGAGGACAAGGGAAAGGGGGGGATCAGGATCGACGGTTCCAGCAGGAGAAATGCCGGTGTTGGAATAGACGACAAGGTGAGGTTACGGAAGATCACCCCAAAGCGGGCAAAGAAGATCATCTTCGCCCCGACCGAGCATGTCCGATTCATGGGGGGAGAGCAATATCTGCAGCAGAATCTCTACGGACGGATGATCTCCAAGGGAGACATCGTGGAACTCTCGGTGATGGGACGCAAGTTCGATATCGTTGCCATCCAGATCTCACCCTCGGCAGAATCCGTCTATGTGGGGGATCAGTCCAAGATCGTGCTCAAGGAAAAACCCGAGGAGATCAAATCCCTGACCCGTGTTTCCTACGAGGATATCGGGGGGTTGGAGGAGGAGATCCGAAAGGTCAGGGAGATGATCGAGCTACCGCTCAGGCATCCGGAGATCTTCGAGAAGCTGGGAGTTGAAGCGCCCAAGGGGGTCCTGCTCTACGGTCCGCCAGGAACAGGAAAGACCCTGCTTGCAAAGGCCGTTGCCTCGGAGACCGAGTCAAATTTCCACATCCTCAGCGGTCCCGAGATCATGTCCAAGTTCTACGGACAGAGCGAGGAGAACCTCAGGTCAATCTTCAAAGAGGCCCAGGAGAATGCCCCTTCGATCATCTTCATCGACGAGATCGATTCCATTGCACCAAAGCGTGACGAGGTGAAGGGTGAGGTTGAGCAGCGTGTGGTTGCACAGCTCCTTGCGCTCATGGACGGTCTCGAATCCCGGGGCAAGGTCATCGTCATAGGAGCTACGAACCGCCCCAATGCTCTCGATCCCGCACTGCGGAGACCGGGTCGGCTCGATCGGGAGATCGAGATCGGGATCCCTGACAAGAAGGGAAGGAGGGTCATTCTGGAGATCCACACCCGGGGTATGCCCCTGGAAGAGGATGTTGACATTCAGGAGATCGCCAGTCTCACCCACGGCTATTCGGGAGCCGACGTGGCAGCTCTCACCAAGGAAGCGGCTATGCGGTCGCTCAGGAGGATCCTTCCCGAGATCAGCGAGGAGGATGAGGTTATCCCCAGCGAGATACTCAATAAACTTTCTGTGACCAAGGCTGATTTCTTCGATGCGCTCAGGGAGATGGAACCCTCCACATTGCGGGAGGTCCTCATCGAAAACCCGGACGTGCGGTGGGAGGATATCGGCGGTCTCGAGGCCGAGAAGCAGGAGCTCAGGGAAGTGGTGGAATGGCCCCTGAAGTACGAATCACTGTTCACCCACCTGAAGGCAGAGCCACCCAGGGGCGTCCTTCTCTACGGTCCCCCGGGAACCGGGAAGACCCTGCTTGCCAAGGCTGTGGCAACCGAGAGCGAAGCGAATTTCATATCGGTCAAAGGACCGGAGTTCCTGAGCAAATGGGTGGGAGAGAGCGAAAAGGCGGTTCGCGAGACCTTCAGGAAGGCCAAGCAGGCCGCACCCTCAATTGTTTTTATGGACGAGTTCGATTCCATTGCCCCTCTGCGGGGGACGGGAATGGATTCAAAGGTCACCGAGCGGGTCATCAGCCAGCTTCTCACCGAGATGGACGGTCTCGAACGGCTTCACAATATCGTGGTCATCGCTGCTACCAACCGTCCGGACATGATCGACCCGGCTCTTCTGCGGCCCGGGAGATTCGATCGCCTGGTGCATATAGGATTCCCGGACTACGAGTCCAGGAAGAGCATCTTCTTCATTCACACCAGTGGAAAACCTCTGGCAAAGAACGTATCCACCGAGGACATGGCAAAGCACACGGAGAACTATTCGGGGGCAGATATTGCCGCAGTATGTCAGGAGGCGGTGATGAATTCCATCCGCAGGTACATCCAGAACGGCCAGAAGGATGACATTACCGGTCATATCATCTCGAAGAAGGATTTCGACAAGGCCCTGAAAAAGGTCCCCCCCTCGGGAGTGGGAGGTTTCACCCAGGAGACCATCAGCAGGTTCCAGAAGAAGCGGACCGAGGACAGCAAGAAGAAGGATTACATCGCCTGAAACCCGGAGGGATCGCATGAAGCCTGAAAAATCATCAAAGACACCAAAGGAGCCTCCGGAGAACCCAAGGATTCCACTAAGGACACAACCAAGGATACCACATAGGCTACCCCCGTACACACCACCAAGGATACAACCAAGAGCACCACATGCACCCAGGGATTTCGCAGCCTTCCTGCGCAGGTCCGGTATCCCTGATCCTCTCATCCGCAATTTGCTGAAGAGTATGCACCAGAATATGGGAACTCCATCAGCGGCATCACCCAGAGCCCCTGGCCCTTCCCCTGGTCCCTTCGTTCCTCAGCCAAGTCCCCTTACTCCGGGTTCCCCCCCCGGTTCCCCACCCCCCCTCCCCTTTCCAAGAGTCGGTACCCCAGTGCGGAGAAAAATATTTGTTCGGGTAAAAGCGCCATCCAATGCATTTCCATCACCCTCCACCACATTCCCACCATTACCACCACCACCCGGTCCTATGCCGGGTCAGGATTCTCCACCCTCAACAAATCGGAATGCAGTTGGCTCCGTTCCTTCGAATCTTCCAGCAAACCCAGGATCCTGGCTGAAACCCGATCATGAAGTCATGGAGGACACGGAATGCACCAGGATCGTAGTGGAGCTTCCCGGGATATCCTCAGAGGAGAATATAAGTCTCCGGGTCCGGGGAAGGGATCTCTGCATCAGAGCGCAGGGAGAGGAACGGAGTTACTACACCGAGATCACCCTGGATGGGGATGTCGATCGGGAGGACATGGTCACAACCTTCAAGAACGGGGTCATGGAACTCAGGCTCACCACGGAGGAAGGAACATGAACCGGCACAACTTCGATGAGATCTTCACCTTGTTAGAGAACCCCACCAGACGACGGATCCTGAGACTCCTCTCCCGGGAAACTCACTATCCCCTTCAGATCGCCAGGGAACTGGGAATATCCCAGCAGGCGGTGGGGAAGCACATCAAGATCCTTGAGGATCACGGATTCGTTCGCTCCTTCGAGGAACCCTCCAGCATTGGGGGTCCTCCAAGAAAATCCTATGAGCCCACCCAGCGGATCAGCATCCGGGTCGATCTCGGTCCCGGCGTGTTCCAGACTCACTACACGGAAAGGAAGCCCATGAAAAGACGAGCCCCGTCATCTTCTCTTCATTCCACCCCCACCGACCGGCCGCCCCATCCCCGTGTGCCAACCACGACCGAAACCGCTTCGAACGAAACGGCAGACCACATCACGGACGATACAACGACCGGAGCGATGAAGGACACGACAAACGCGACCACAAACGACAACTTCACGAGGGGGGGGAAAGGAAGGGGGCATCCACTCGGTCCGAATGCGGAACGGCTCCGCTGGATATCCAAGAATATCCGGGAAAAGAATGCGGAACTGGAAACACTGGAGGAGCAGAGGACCGGATTGATAAACAAACGCGAGGAGCTCATGCAGGAGGGAAGGAACATTGTCATGCGGACCATTCCCGATTATCTTGAACGCCAGCTCGTCTATTATCTTCTCGAACGGGGACCAACCTCACTGGAAGATATGTCAGAGATATTTGACAGACGGATAAAGCTTCTGCGGGAGCTGCAGCAGCAGATCGAAGAGGAATACGGATTGCGGTGGCTGTTCAGGCAGTGATCCATGAATGTTCATAATGTTTAAAAGGTAGCTCGTGATATAAAAAATAGGTCATTATAAATAAGTACAAATAAAATGACTTTTTTATAGTGCATAAAGTATGAAATAATTTGAGAAAGGAGGGGTAGCCATATT